>VAYV01000058.1 GCA_005883175.1 Actinomycetota bacterium | reverse complement strand
ACGGGTTCACCGGCTACTCATTGCTGGACGATCTGCTGTCGGGGACGGGCCTGCGCATCGCCTACTCGATCACGTTGTCGATCCCGTTCCTCGGGACGTGGATGGCGTTCTTGTTGTTCGGCGGCGAGTTCCCATCGGACCAGATCATCAGCCGGCTGTTCTTCACGCACGTGTTCATCGTTCCGCTGTTGATCATCGCGTTGATCAGCGTGCACCTGGCGTTGATATGGCGGCAGAAGCACACGCAGTTCCCCGGCGGCGGCCGCACCGATCGCAACGTGCACGGGATCCGCTTCTGGCCCTCGTACGCGACCGAGTCCGTCGGGTTGTTCTTCGGCGTCGCGTCGGTGCTGACGCTGCTGGGCGGGCTGGCGCAGGTCAACCCGATCTGGCTCTACGGGCCGTTCCGCGTCGCGAACGTCACCGGACCGGCGCAGCCGGACTGGTACCTGGGATGGTTGGAAGGAGCGCTGCGGATGTTCCCCGCGTGGGAGATACGCATCGGCGGTGTCGTCGTCCCCAACCCGTTCTTCCCCAACCGCGCTGGGCGTCGCGGCGTTGGCCTTCTACGTGGTGCTGTTCCTCGGCGGCTCGAACGACCTCATCGCGAAGTGGTTCGGCGTGCCGGTCGAGACCATCACGTGGGTCCTGCGCATCGGGGTGATCGTGTCACCGGTGGTGGCGGGGTTCGTGGCGTACTGGTTCATGAGCGCGTACCGGCGGAGCGGGGCGTCGCAGTTCACGAAGGTGCCGTTGGTGTACTTCCGGCATCCGCGACGGGCGCCTCAGCCGCGCGCGCGCGGCTAGCAGTCAAGCAGATCCCTCCGCCGTGCGTATGATTTCTTCATATGTACGAGCAGATCGCCGCCAACAAGCGCAAGGCCGTGTACTACGTCTTCCTCTTCTTCGTCATCTGGATCGGGATCGGCGCCGCGATCGGCCTGATCTTCTATCCCTCGCGCACGAACCCGGACGGATCGGTGACCGGCACCCATCCCCAGGCGATCATCGCCGGCATGGTGATCGCCGGGCTGTTCGCGTTGCTCGCAACGCTGTTCGCGCTGTCGTCGGGCGCGCGCTTGGTGCTCGCGGTTTCGGGCGCGCGCCCGGCCGACCCACAGCAGTACGCACAGCTGCACAACATCGTCGAGGGGCTGGCGATCGGCGACGGGCTTCCGAAGCCGGACGTGTACGTCATCGACGACCCATCGCCCAACGCGTTCGCGACCGGCGTCAGCCCGAACAAGGCCGCGATCACGGCGACCACGGGGCTGCTCGCGATGATGAACCGCGAAGAGGTCGAAGGCGTCATCGGTCACGAGATGAGCCACATCAAGAACTACGACGTCCGATTGATCTTGATCGTGAGCACCCTGATCGGGCTGGCCGGGCTGATCGCGAGCGTGATCTGGCGCTCGATGTTCTACATGCGATTGGGCGGCGGCGGGCGCGATCGCGACGGCGGGAACGCGTTCATCGTGGTGATCGCGGCGGCGGTTCTGCTGAGCATCGTCGGGTTCATCGTCGGGCCGCTGATCCGGCTGGCGATCTCGCGGCGGCGGGAGGAGCTGGCCGACGTGAGCGGCGTGGCGCTGACGCGCAATCCGGCCGGACTGATCTCGGCGCTGAAGAAGCTGGAACAGAACGACAAGCCGTTCGCGAAGTTCAACCACGCGACCGCGGCGATGTGCATCGACGACCCGCTGCAGCACCACGAGAGCTGGTTCCACCACCTGTTCGACACGCACCCGCCGCTGGAAGAGCGGATCGCGATCCTGGAGCGGATCGCGCACACCGGCGCGTAGCAGGGGCGGCGGTCGGCGGGGTCGAATCTAGACCCCATGCCCGAGTTGAGTCGTCGTGATTTCCTGGTCGCCGCCATGGCGATGGGGGCGACCGTAGCGGTCTCGCCGCGGCTCGAGGCCGCGATTCGGCACGTCACTGGGTCCGGATCGCCGGAGTTGTTCTATTTCAACGCTGCGCGCGCGCGCACGTGCTCGGCGATCTGTGCGCGCATCGTGCCTTCGGGCACCGACCCTTCGAAGGACCCGGGAGCGACCGAGGCGCGCGCGGTCGTGTTCATCGACCGGTTCCTCGCGGCGTTCGACCTTCCCGCGGCGGTCGCGGACGGGCCCGCCATCTACATCCACGGGCGGTTCAGCGACCGCAACGATCACCGCGGAGACGATTTCTTGAGCGGTCGCCGCGCGCGGTTCCTCACGCTGACCGGACACCAGGAGATGTCGTGGCGCGCCGAGCTGTACGGGGCGTCGGCGTTGGATCACCCGCCAGCGAGAACGTTCGTGTCGAAGAAGTGGCGCGCGCAGGTGGGCAACCTCCTCCCGGCGCCGGTGTCGATCCGCAAGACGTACGCGGACGGGCTCGATGCGTTCGACGCGTATTCGAAGAAGACATTCGGCACACCCTTCGCGTCCGCGGCTTCGCTGGAGCAAGACTTGATGTTGGAGGCGGCGGGCAACGTCGTTGCTTCGAACTTTCCGATCCCGACTCCCCCCGGCGCACCCGACGCGGCGAAGGCGCTCTTCCCGCTCATTGTGGTGCACACGTTCCAAGCGACGTACGGCTTGCCCGAGTACCGCGGCCAGCACACAGACGCCGGCGTGTGGCGCTCGGTCGGATGGGACGGCGACACGCAGCCGCTCGGGAACAGCATCTACGACGAGCGGCTGTTCGGTCCGGGCAAGGGGCCGAATGCGGGGTTCGGCGACACGCGCGTGTACCAGCCGCGCGGCGGCTATCGCGAGCGGCGGCCGGTGTCGACGCTGGGCGCCGGTGACGGCGTTGCATTGAGCAAGAAGGACGTCGCGCCGTTGGTGAAAGCCTTGCGCGCGCAGGCGCGCGCGGCTGGTCGGGCTCGGCAGCGAGCGAGGCGCGCGCGATGAAGCGCGCGATCGTCGTCGGCAGCGGTCCTGCGGGATCGACGGTTGCGAGGCTGCTCGCGAAGAGCGGCAACTATCACGTGCTGATCCTGGAGAAGGGCCGCAACTACTTCACGGGGTTGGGTGGGCCGACGAACAAGATCGGCAATCTGTTCTCGAACGACGAGATCGGGTGGGAGTCGCGACGCTCGCCGATCACGCAGGATCCGTTGTTGGAGCCGCGGTCGTTCCGTACGGGGCCGGACGCCGGGAAGCGCACGTTCGTCGGCGACGTCAACAGCCTGCCGACGGCGGTCGGCGGCGGGACGATCCACTACGACGCGAAAGCGCGCCGCTTCCGCGAGGTCGACTTCATCACGAACTCGTTGATGGGTGGCACGCCGGACAAGCCCGCGATCCCCGGTACGACGTACGCGGACTGGGCGATGGAGTACCGGCACCTCGAGCCGTTCTACGCCGTGATGGAAGAGATCGTCGGGGTGCAGGGGCCGGCTCGGCGTGTGGGCCGCAAGATCGTGAACCCGAACCCGTACGAGTCGTGGCGCTCGACGCCGTTCGCGATGCCGCCGGGTGTGGCGCAGCTGAACTCGCTGTTGCCGTCGGAGGCCGCGTCGCGTTTGGGCTATCACCCGGCGCCGGTGCCGACCTCGATCAACTCGCGTCCGTACCGCGGACGGCCGGCGTGCGTCGACTGTGGGTTCTGCCTGCACTACGGCTGCCCGAACAACGCGAAAGGCGGGGGCATCTGGCAGTTGCACGACGCGCTGCGGACGGGGCGGGCGGAGCTGCGCAGCGAGGTGAACGTGGTGCGCGTGGAGCATGCGCGCGGCCGCGGCGGCCGGTTCCGCGCGACCGGTGTGACGTACATGACCCCGGACGGGCGCACGCACACCGAGCGCGCCGACCTGGTGGTGCTGGCGAACAGCCCGATCGAAGCGGCGCGGTTGTCGTTCGTGAGCGGCATCGGTCAAGGGCATCCCAACGAGAAGAAGATCTCGTCGGCCCAGCCTTCGGACACCGACCCGAGCGGGCTGCTCGGACGGAATCTGATGTTCCATCTGCAGACGACGGTGCTGGCGGTCGTGAACCAGGACATCCACTCGTTTCGCGGACGGACATCGACGCACACCCTGGACGCGTTCGTCGGCGCCGGGCCGTCGGCGAAGGAGTTCGATCCGGCGGTGCCGCGCGGCGGGATCTTGGAGATCGGCGGCAACCTCAACCCCGTCGTCGAGGCGAGCGAGGTCGCCGCGTTCGCGTACGGCGCGCGCCACAAGGAGTACATGCAGCTCGGGCCGTTCCACAAGCGGCTGACGACCTTCACGATGCAAGGCGAGGACATGCCGCAGATAACGAACTACGTGGACCTCGACCCCGACATCGTCGATGTGTACGGGGTGCCGGTGCCGCGCGTGTCATACCAAAGTCATCCGTACGAGCTGGCCGCGTCCGCCTACTACACGCCGCTCATGCTGGCGATCATGGACGCGATCGGCGGGCCGGGTTCTTCTTATCCGAGCGTGCGGACGCTGGCGGCGTTGGCGATCAACACGACGCTGCCGCCGGCCTTGCCGGGGTCGATCGATGCGGGGGTGCAGCAGATCCTATCGGCGACACCATTCAACGAGATCCCCGCGTCGGCCCACATCATGGGGACGCATCGCGCGGCGCTGTCGCCGGCGCACGGGCCGAGCGATCCGTACGGACGCTACTGGGCGTTCGACAACGTATACCACGCGGGCGGAGGGCTGTTCGCGACGGCGCCGGGGTACAACGTGACGCTGACGATCTGGGCGTTGGCGTACGTGGTAGGCGCGGCGATCGTGAGCGGTGTCGGGGGGCGGCCCGCGTACAGCAAGGCGGACGTCGATCGCGGTCAGCGACGGCTGCTCGACGTGATCAGGCGGCTGGACGGCAACACGATGATCGCGCGCGCGCTCCGCTAGCTTTTCGGGAAGTTGGCGCCGAAGCGGGCGTGGTGGGGCGCGCGCGGCTGCTCGAAATGTTAGTTGGTAACAAATGAGCACGAAATATCGTGCTGGATCGTTACCAGCTCTCGCGCGCTTGCAGCACGGAGT
>VAYV01000057.1 GCA_005883175.1 Actinomycetota bacterium | reverse complement strand
CGCGCGCGACCTCTTTGGCGAGCAGCGCGCGCACCGCCATCGCAACGGTGAGGTACGTCTTCCCCGTTCCGGCAGGTCCGATGCCGAACGTGATCGTCGCCTTCCTTATCGCGTCGACGTATCGCTTCTGCCCGCCCGTCTTCGGGCGGATCGCTTTGCCTCGATGAACGAGGGCGGTATCCGAGAACACGTCGCTCGGCCGCTGCTCGCTGGTCTTTATCATGTCGATCGTTTTCTCCAGACTTTCGGTTGTTAGGGAATGTTCGGCGTCGAGGAGCGCAAGTAACTCTTCGAACAGATACGCGACACGCTCCGCTTCCGATCGCTCGCCTGCGATCGTAATCTCGTTCCCTCGAACGAATATGGACGTCGAGAACGAAGACTCGATCAGCTTCAGGAGCTCATCCCGCTGTCCGAGCAGGCTCACCATGTCGTGGCGCCCTGGGACCAGGATCTTCACTTCGGTCGTGCTTTGGGCCACCGGGTTGGTCGTCCCTGCCTTCATCTTGCGCAGTCGAGGGCTCCGCGAGTGGAGCCGTGCCTCTCCAAGTATATCGGGCGCCCCGGCCGCCTCAGGGACCTCATCCGGGGCCGACACCGCCCAGGGGCTTCCCTCCGACGAGGTGCATGTGCAGGTGGAAGACCGTTTGTCCTGCGTCGCGACCCACGTTGAAGATCACCCGATACCCCGTCTCTGCGATCCCTTCGGACGCCGCGATCTCGTTCGCCGCTTGGAACATCTCGATCAAAACGTCCCCGTCGGCGGCTTGGAGGTCGCGAACGTCTCCGATGTGCCGCTTCGGAACAACCAAGACATGAACGGGAGCAGCCGGTGCGACGTCGCGGAACGCGTAGACGTTCTCACGATCGAGAACCGGCGTGCTCGGGATCTCTCCCGCGACGATCTTGCAGAACAAACAGTCGTCGGGCATCGCGAACGGTATGCCTTAGGCGAACTGATGCGCGCGCAACCCGAGCTCTTCGAGCCGCGTCGACAGGACGTCCGGCGTCGTGTCCAGCACTGCCGCGAGTGCGCGCACGTCGTCGGCTCGCACAGTCAAGATCTTGCCGTTGAAATCTCCGCGCGCCATCTGGATCATGTTCACGTAACGACCCAGGACGGAAGCTTCCGGCGCGTGCACCGAGTCGAGCTTCGTGAGATCGATACGCATCCCGCGATCGCCCTCGCGCGAAGGCTCGAGTGTGATCACTGCCGCGTCCGGCTGCGGGAGCAAACGATCGACGGGCACGCTGTAGAACTGCGCGAGTCGCTGCAACCGCGGGACCGAGATGCTCCTTTCGCCACGTTCGTACGCACCGAGCACCGATGCCTTGCATTCTTTGTTGGAAGCCTCTTCTACGTCGTGAAGGGAGAGTCCCTTCTGAAGACGGATGCTGCGAAGCCGCTCGCCAACGCGTGCGGCGTAATCGGAGTTCATCTTTCCCCCTCGGAGGTGCCCCCGCCGGCCCCTTGCTACGGGCAGCATCGCCCGCAGGCAAACGCGACAGTAACACCCACCCAGAGCGTCCCGCAATCACCGAGCGGGCTCATGTTTTTATCGCTATGCCCCGATTCGGGATGGGATGGGCCGTCCCACCACAGCGACGATGAAGATCCCGGGCCTTTTACCCAAGTCGTTCATAGCGGGCGAGCACGAGCGCCGGCCCGATGATCGACCCTCCGGACCGACCACGACCCCCACGACCAGGGGGGCAACCGACGGCAAGGAGGTCGTCAGCCCCGTGGGTGCACTCTCGTCGAGGACGACCGTGGTTTCCGGAAGCCTTTCGAGCGGCTCCGGCTCACCGATCGACGGCAGCCACGCGCGGCGAGACTGCATCGCCGCCTCGCGCGCGATCGCGCGCAAGCGCCGGAGGCGAGTTGCGGCCTTGTCTTCGTCCCATCGGACGACGCTTCGCGCAGCGAGCCATGGCCTGATCTCGTCGACGCCCAGCTCGGTCAGCTTCTGGACGACCGTTTCGAGCTTGCCGCTCTTCGGCATGGCCGGGAACACGACGACCGAGGGGGAAGGCTGCTCGACGGCCGTGCGCGCAACGACGCCACCGACGACCGCCGAAGGAGAGACGTCGGATACGTGCGCGCGCACCACCGTTCCCCGACCGTCGGACACGGTGATCTCTTCGCCCACGCGGATGCGCAGCGCGCGCGCTGCGTGGTGCGCGTCGTCTCCGGTGATGCGAACGGTGTCACCTGCGACGTCGTCGCAGAAGAAGTGCGCGGCGGTCACTCGCCCAGGAAGCTGTCGCGCAACCGGCGGAAGATCCCCTTCTGCTCACCGGCTACCGCTTCACCTCGAAGGTCGGCGAGCCGCTCGAACAGCTCCCGCTCCTCACCCTTGATGTGCGAAGGGATGTCGACGGTCACGTGCACCAGAAGATCGCCGCGTCCCCTTCCGTCCAAACGGGGAACGCCGTGTCCGCGAAGCTTCACGACCGTTCCGTGCTGCGTGCCGGCCGACAGCTTCACCGTTTCGGTTCCGTCGAGCGTTTGCACCGGGATCTCTGCCCCGAGAACAGATTGCGTAAGCGGAACGTTAAGCTCACATTCAAGGTCGTCGCCCCTACGCGCGAAGAACTCGTGTGGCTTCACGTTGATGCGGATGAAGAGGTCGCCGTCTGCACCACCCCGAACGCCGGCCTCACCGTTCCCGCGCATCCGCAGCGTGGTGCCGTCGTCGACGCCGGCAGGGATCTCGACGGGGACGGTGCGCTGGCGCAAGAACCGCCCTGCCCCATGACACTCGATGCACGGCACGGCCGGCGCTTCGCCGACCGTTGCAGCGCTCGCAGCGTGCCTGGACCTGAAGGACCACTTCGGTCGACGTGCCGAACACCGCCTGCTCGAACGTCAGAACGACGGACGTTCCGACGTCTTGCCCGGGAACGGCAGCGGTGCGTGTTCTCGTGCGCGCGCGCCCGAACGGCGACCTGCCGAAGAACGCGTCCATGATGTCGCCGATATCTCCGAAGCCGCCGAAACCCCCGGTCGCATTCACGTCGCCGAACGTGTCGTACTGCTGCCGCTTCGCAGGGTCGGATAGGACCTCGTACGCCTCCCCGATCTGCTTGAACCGCTCCTCCGCGTGCGGATCGGCTGGGTTCGCGTCGGGGTGCGACTCGCGCGCCAGCTTCCGGTACGCGCGCTTGATCTCTTCAGCGCTCGCGCCGCGCGTGATGCCCAGGATCGCGTAGTAGTCGGGCATGACCCGGCTCACGACGCGTCGGGGACGCCGAGCGTTGCCTCGAGCATGCGCGCGACGGCGTTTGCGGTCGCGATCACGCGCTCGTAGTCCATCCGCGTCGGTCCGATGATGCCGACCGAGCCGAGCCCGTTCGCGCCGGGGCTGAAGCCGGCGACGACGACCGACACCGAATGAAGATCTTGGCTGTCGTGCTCGGACCCGATGCGAACGCTGACGGGGGGATCCAGAGTCGACGCGAGCAGCTGCAGCATCTCCTTCTGATGTTCCAACGTCTCGTACAAGCGCGAAAGAGTTTCGCGTTCGAAGGCTTGCTCGCCGGCGAGATTCGCGACGCCCCCGACGAAGATGTGATCTTCAGAATCCAGCAGGGACTGGAAACCGCCTGCGATATCGTCGAGCAGCTGCCGCTCGCCCGCATCGGACGGTGCGATCGCGGAAAGGCGGCGCTCCGCTTCCTCGAGCGCAACGCCTTGCAGCTCGGCGGCCAGACGCGCCCCCAGCGCGTCAACGTCTTTTTCGGCGAGCGACCCGCCCAGCGGCAGCATTCGCTGCTCGACCCGTCCGTTCTCGGCGATCAGGACGAGCATCGCCATGCGCGCGCCGACGGGGAACAGCTCGAGGCGCCGGAGCGTGCTGGGTCGCGCGCGCCGTGACAGCACCGCAGCGGCGTGATGGGTGAAGTGGGAAACGACTTCAGTCGCTCGGCGCAAGAGCTCCTCGACACTTTCGGGTTCCTCCGACGTGAGCTCTTCCGCGAGCGCGCGTCGCTGCCCTTCGCTCAGTTGCCTCGGCGCTCGGATCTCATCGACCAAGAATCGATAGCCGCGGTCGGTCGGCACGCGGCCGGCGCTCGTGTGGGGTTGGACCAGATAACCGAGCTCTTCCAAGCGCGCCATCTCGTTGCGGACCGTTGCCGGCGAGACGTCGAGACGCGTGCGCTCGACGAGGTACCGCGAGCCTACGGCCTCACCCGAGCGGATGTACTCGCGAACGATCGCGCGGAGGATCGCAGCGGGCCGCTCGCCCAAGTTTTCGGTCATGGCGCGATGTTAGCACTCGACCATATCGAGTGCTAAGGGCGAGGACGCCAAGAGCCGCAGGGTAACCTCGTTTTCGAGCAGCATCCCGCGGGTGGTCAGGAGGAGCATGTCTCCGTCGAGGACCGCGAGGCCTGCCGCTTCGCAGTCCGCGGCGACACCTCTCAGGTCTCGGCCGAGGCGCTCGCCGGCCTCGCCCATATCAACCCCATCCATCAGCCGCATGCGAAGCGAAACCCACTCCTCAGCACGTTGTATTTCGGTAAGACGCTCTTCGCCGTCGCGCGCATCGGTCGGATCGGCGAGATAGCGCCCGAGTGCGCGTGTGTTCCACCACCGCCGGCCGTCGCGGTGCGAGTGCGCGCCGATACCGAGACCCACGTACTCCCCTTGCGTCCAGTACAGAAGGTTGTGGCGGCTTTCGACGCTCGGACGGGCCCAGTTCGAGATCTCGTAGTGACGGTATCCCGCGTCGGCCAAGATCTCGCAAGCCAGTTCGTATTTCGCCGCGAGATCGTCTTGGTCGGGCTCATCCATCGCGCCGCGCGCGACCGCTTTGCCGAACGGCGTCGCCGCCTCGATCGTCAGGGCGTACGCGGAGATATGGTCCGGGCCTTCCTCGAGCGCTCGACGCAGGCTCGTCGTCCACTCCTCCATCGTCTCGCCCGGGCTCCCATAGATGAGGTCCAGGGAGACGTTTCCGATACCGGCCGAGCGCGCGGCGGTCACTGCGTTCGCGGCCTGCTCGACGGAGTGCGTCCGTCCGAGCGCCCGCAATACGTGGGGCGCGAACGATTGCGCACCGATCGAGACGCGGTTCACGCCGGCCGTTGCCGCCTCTCGGAGACCGGCAGCGGTGACCGATTCCGGGTTCGCCTCCACCGTTACCTCGGCGCCGTCCGCGAGAGGAAGGACCGCGCGCAGCTGCTCGATCAAGTCCCGCAGCAACGCGGGAGCGAGAGCGGTCGGTGTGCCGCCGCCGATGAACAGAGACGTCGCTTCGGGGATGTCGCGCTGGGCGCGCGCCTCGTCGATCAGCGCGTCGCAGTAACGCTCGTGCATGTCCGCTCGTCCGACGACGACGGCGAAGTCGCAGTAGGGACACAGCGACGAGCAGAACGGGACGTGGACGTAGACCCCGAACCCGCTCACGACTTCTCTTCACCCACCTGCAGCGCCGCGATGAACGCCTCTTGCGGTACCTCGACGCTTCCGATCTGTTTCATCTTGCGCTTGCCTTCTTTCTGTCTTTCGAGCAGCTTGCGCTTACGCGTGATGTCACCGCCGTAGCACTTCGCGAGCACGTCCTTGCGCTTCGCTTTGATCGTCTCGCGCGCGATGACGCGGCTGCCGATCGCCGCTTGTACCGGCACGTCGAACAGCTGCCTGGGGATCAGCTGTCGCAGCTTCTCGGTCATCTGCCGCCCGTAGGTCTGCGCCTTGTCCTTGTGCACGATCGCGCTGAACGCGTCGACCGGCTCGCCGTGCAGCAGGATGTCGACCTTCACGAGCTGCGCGGGCTGGTACCCGATCGGTTCGTAGTCGAGCGAGGCGTAGCCGCGCGAACGCGATTTCAGCTGGTCGAAGAAGTCGAAGATGATCTCTGCGAGCGGCAACCGATAGCGCAGCTCGACACGGTCTTCACCCAAGTAATGCATCCCGTCGAGCACCCCTCGACGCGACTGGCACAGGTCCATCAGCGGCCCGACGTACTCCTTCGGCGTCAGCATCAGAACCGAAACCTGCGGCTCTTCGATCTTCTCGATCGTCCCCGGGTCGGGCATCTCCGACGGGTTCCGGACGGTGCTCTCATCGCCGCCGGCAAGGGAGACGCGGTATGCGACGTTGGGCGCCGTTGTCACCAACGAAAGGTCGAACTCGCGCTCAAGCCGCTCGCGCGTGATCTCCATGTGCAGCAACCCGAGGAAGCCGAGACGGAACCCGAAACCGAGCGCGCGCGACGTCTCCGGCTCGAACGTCAGCGCCGCGTCGTTCAGCTGCAGCTTCTCGAGCGCGTCGCGCAACGCCGGATAGTCCTCGCCGCTGATCGGGTAGAGACCCGCGTACACCATCGGCTTCGGCTCGCGGTAACCGGGCAGCGCCTCACGCGCCGGATCCGACGTGTCGGTGACGGTGTCGCCGACCTTCGCCTCCCCGATCTCCTTGATGCCGCTAATCAAGTATCCAACCTCGCCGACGCCGAGCTCGTTGGACGGCTTCGTGGCCGGCGTCATAACGCCGACCTCTTCGACCTCGTGATGCGCGCCGGTCGCCATCATCCTGATGAGGCTGCGCTTGCGGAGCGAGCCGTCGACGACCCGGATGTAGCTCACGACGCCGCGGTACGGGTCGTACGTCGAGTCGAAGATGAGCGCGCGCAACGGCGCCTCGGGGTCGCCCTTAGGCGGCGGCACCCGCTTCACAACCGCCTCCAGCAGCTCGCGCACGCCCTCCCCCGTCTTGCCCGACGTGAACAAGATCTCTTCGTGCGAGCAGCCCAGCACGCGCTGGATCTCCAGCGCCGCCTTCTCCGGCTGGGCCGCGGGCAGGTCGATCTTGTTGATCACCGGGATGATCTCGAGGTCGGCTTCCAGCGCGAGATGCAGGTTCGCAAGCGTCTGCGCTTCGATCCCCTGGCTGGCGTCCACCAGGAGAACGGCCCCTTCGCACGCGGCGAGCGCGCGCGACACTTCGTACGTGAAGTCGACGTGCCCGGGGGTGTCGATGAGGTTGATGACGTAGTCGTTGCCGTCCGCACCTTTGTAGTTCAGCCGGACGGCGGCGGCCTTGATCGTGATGCCGCGCTCTCGTTCCAGATCCATCGAGTCCAGGAACTGGTCCCGCATGTCGCGCGCGCTCACCGCCCCGGTGAGCACGAGGATCCGGTCGGCCAGAGTCGATTTCCCATGGTCGATATGGGCGGCGACGACGATATTCCGGATCGATTTGGGGTCTGTCACGACTGCTCCTCGGGTGGTCAGCA
>VAYV01000056.1 GCA_005883175.1 Actinomycetota bacterium | reverse complement strand
GACCCAACACGGTGATCAAGAACTCATTCATCGGTCCGGTCACGTCGATCGGGCCCGACTGCGTGGTCGAAGACAGCGAGATCGAGCACTCGGTGATCATGGAAGAGTGCCGGCTGCGCGGCGTGCGCCGGCTGGAGGACAGCTTGCTCGGGCGTGCCGTGGTCGTCGAGCGGTCGGACGAGCGGCCTCGTTCGTACCAGCTGATGGTCGGCGACAGCGGCCGCGTCGGGTTGATCTAGGTCCAGGCGGTTTCGTCGATCGCCGCGCGCGCCTTGAGCGGCTCCCACCACGGACGATGCGCCTTGTACCAATCGACCGTCTCGGCCAGGCCTTGGTCGAACAGGATCGTCGGCGACCAGCCGAGCTCGCGCCGGATCTTCGTGGAGTCGAGAAGGTAGCGACGATCGTGACCGGGCCGGTCGGGAACGATCGTCTTCAGCGACGCGGGCTTGTCGGTCAGCTTCAAGACACGGTCCGCGATCTGCTCGATCGACTCTTCGGCGCCTGAACCGACGTTGTACGTTTCACCGACGCGGCCGTTCAGCAGCACCTGCTCGATCGCGCGGCAATGGTCGGTCACGTGCAGCCACTCGCGGCGGTTTGCCGTCGACGCGTACATCGGCAGCCCCCGATCGTCGAGCGCGTTCGTGATGAACAGGGGCACGAGCTTCTCGGGGAACTGGTAAGGGCCGTAATTGTTCGAGCAGTTCGAGATCGTCACCGGGACGGCGTAGGTCGCGAAGTACGCGCGCACGACGTGGTCGGCCGCCGCCTTCGACGCGTTGTACGGCGTGCGCGGCCGGTACGGCGATTCCTCCGTGAACGCGCCGGGATCGTCCAACGCCATGTCGCCGTAGACCTCGCACGTCGACACGTGATGGAACCGCGCCAGCCGAAGCGCCCGAACAGCCTCGAGCAACGTCTGCGTCCCCAAGACGTTCGTCCGGACGAAGCGCCCGGGCTCCAGGACGGCAAGGCTGTTGTGCGGCTCTTCCGCGAAGTTCACGACAACGTCCACCTGGTGCTCGCCGAGCGCGTGCGTGACCTCTTTCTCGTCGGCGATGTCGCCCTGGACGAACGGAACCCGGTCGCCGAGGTCGTCGAGGTTCGCGCGGTTCCCCGCGTACGTCAGCAGGTCGAACGCGATCACCGTGTCGTCGGGGTGCTCGGAAACCCAGTGACGGACGAAATTCGACCCGATGAATCCGGCAGCGCCGGTGACGAGCATCCGCATAGCGACATAGTAGATACCATTGGCGCCGGCCTACGACCTGGAGGACCGTTTGCATATCCTCGTGACCGGCGCCGGCGGGCAATTCGGCGCCGAGCTTGCTCCGCGTCTCTCCGCCCACGACGCGGTCTTGCTCGACCACGAGACGCTCGACGTTACCGATCCGATCGCCGTCGAAGGCGTGCTTGAATCGGCCGGCCCCGACGTCATCATCCACGCCGCGGCGTGGACCGACGTCGACGGCTGTGAGGACGACCCCGAGCGCGCGCGCGCCACGAATGTGGCCGGGACGCGAAACGTCGCCGCCGCCGCAGGCGACGCCTTCATGATCCTTATCAGCACCGACTACGTCTTCGACGGCACCGCAGGCCGTGCGTATACCGAAACGGACGAGACCAACCCGGTGCAGGTTTACGGCCGGACGAAGCTTGAGGCCGAGCAGGCCGCGCGCGCCGAAACCTCATCGCTGGCGATCGCGCGCACCGCGTGGCTCTACGGGGCGCGCACGGCGACCGGCGCGCCGGCGAAGAACTTCGTCGCGAGCATCCTTCGCGCGGCCGCGGGAGGGCCGCTCGACGTCGTCGACGACCAAGTCGGATCGCCGACCTGGACGGGGGACCTCGCCGACGCGGTGCTCGCGCTGGCCGAGCGCGCCGTGCCCGGCACGTTCCACGTCGCGAATGCCGGCGCCGTCTCGCGGTACGACTTCGCGCGCGCGATCCTCGAGCTGGCCGGGCGCGACCCCGGCGTCGTGCACGCGGTCGCAACGAAGGATGCAGCCCCGCGCGCGGCTGCTCGCCCACGGTACGCTCCGCTCGACGGCGTTGGCTGGCGCAGCGAGGGGTTCGACCCGTTGCCGGAGTGGCGCGATGCGCTTTCGCGCGCGCTGCCGGGGATCCTCGACGCAGGATGAAGTCGCTCATCCTCGCCGGCGGGCTCGGTACGCGATTGCGGCCGCTGACCGATCGCATCCCGAAGTCGCTCCTGCCCATCTGCAACCGGCCGTTCCTCGAGCATCAGATCCGGTTGCTCGCCGCGTACGGCGTCACCGACTCGACGCTCCTCACCGGCTACCTCGCCGAGGACTTCGCGCCATTCGCTCAGCAGATGCGCGCGTTGCTCGGCATCGAGTTGCGCGTATCCACCGAGCACAAGCCGCTCGGAACGGCAGGCGCAGTGCGCAGCCGGCTCGATGACCTTGACGGGACGACGGTCGTGCTCAACGGAGACGTGCTGACCGACCTCGACCTCGGCGAAGCGATCGACTTCCACCGCGCGAAGGGCGCCGCCGTCACGATCGTGCTGACGCCGGTCGACGACGCGCGCCCGTACGGTCTGGTTCCACTCGACGCCTCGAACCGCGTCGAAGCGTTCCTCGAGAAGCCGTCCGAGCTCGTCGCGGGCAATATCAACGCCGGCACGTACGTGCTCGAGCCGGAGGTTCTGAGCGAAGTTCCGCCGGACGAATTCTGGCAGTTCGAACAGCAGCTGTTCCCGTCGCTCTTGGAGAAGCACGCGCCGATCTTCGGCTTCATCTCCGATTCGTACTGGCTCGACATCGGCACTCCCGAGCGGTACCTGCAGGCGCATTTCGACATTCTCTCAGGGCGCGCGCGCGCCTCCGTCGACGGAACGGTCGTGAGCGACGCACAGACGATGACCGACGGAACGACGATCGTCCCGCCCGTCCTTCTGAGCCACGCGCCGGTCGGGCCCGGCGCGACGCTCGGCCCGCTCACGTCCATCGGTCCCGGCTCGCACATCGGTGCGGGCGCGCGCCTCGAGCGCAGCGTGATCCATGCCGGGGCCGACATCGGTGAAGGAGCGGTCCTTCGCGGCTCGATCGTCGGGCGTGATGCGCGCGTCGAGCCGGGCGCGGAGCTCGACGGCGCCGTCGTGGCGTAACGAGGGCCTCGAAGGCGCCTGGTACCCTCTGTCGCGTGATGCCTCCGTGCGCATAGCGATCGTCGGAACCGGCTACGTCGGCCTCGTGACCGGCGCGTGCTTCGCCGACCTCGGTCACGAAATCGCCTGCGTCGACGTCGACCCCGAGAAGGTCGACAAGCTCCGCGCCGGACAGATCCCGTTCCACGAGCCGGGCCTCGACGAGGTGGTCGCGCGCGGTCTCGAGAGCGGCCGCTTGCGCTTCACGACGTCGCTCGCCGACGTGATGGACGGCGCGCAGTTCGCGTTCATCTGCGTCCAGACGCCCCCGGCCAACGACGGCAGCGCCGACCTCAGCCGCGTCGAGCAGGTCGCTGCCGACATCGCGCAGTACATCCAGTCCTACGTCGTCATCGTGAACAAGAGCACCGTCCCCGTCGGCTCCCGCGACTTCGTCGAGCAGATCATCCGCCGGCGCCTTCCTTCGAACGTCGAGTTCGACGTGGCCTCGAATCCCGAGTTCCTCCGTGAAGGCACCGCGGTCTTCGACTTCATGCACCCCGACCGGATCGTCGTCGGAACCGCGAGCGAGCGCGCGGCCGGCTTGCTCACCGAGCTGTACCGGCCGCTCGGCGCACCGCTGATCGTGACCGACCCGGCGACGGCCGAGATGATCAAGTACGCGTCCAACACGTTCCTCGCGACGAAGATCAGCTTCATCAACGCGATCGCGAACATCTGCGACGCAGTCGGCGCCGACGTCAAGGAAGTCGCGCTGGGGATGGGCTACGACGCGCGCATCGGATTCGAGTTCTTGAAGCCCGGCCCCGGCTTCGGCGGGTCGTGCTTGCCGAAAGACTCGCGCGCGCTCATCCGGGTCGCCCTCGACAACGGCTACGACTTCCACCTGTTGAAAGGCGTGCTCGACGTGAACGACGAGCAGCACCGCGTGATCGTTCGTAAGGTCGAGCGGCTGCTGGACGGCGTGCAGGGCAAGACGATCGCGGTGTGGGGACTGGCGTTCAAGCCGAACACCGACGACACGCGCGACTCTCCCGCGTTCGCCGTCGTGCGCCTGCTGATGGACGCCGGCGCGCGCATCCGAGGCTACGACCCGGTCGTGGGGGAGGGAAGCTTCGTGAGCGCGGGCATCGACCGCGCTGCCGGGCCGATCGAAGCCGCCGAAGGCGCGCACGTGGTCTTGGTCCTCACCGAGTGGAACGAGTTCCGCTGGGTCGATTTCCCGAAGCTGCACGCGGCGATGGCCACCCCGGTGATCGTGGACGCGCGCAACCTGCTGGACCCGCATTCGCTGCGACAGATGGGGTTCACGTACGAAGGCGTCGGCCGTTGACGTTCCTCGCGGCTTGATGCGTATCGTCGTCACCGGAGGCGCCGGGTTCGTCGGCTCGCACCTGTGCGACCGGCTGCTCGCCGATGGTCATGAGGTCGTCTGCGTCGACAGCTTGATCACCGGCAAGCGCGAGCACGCCGACCTGCTCGCGGAGAACCCGGCCTTCTCTTTCATCGAGCACAACATCTCTCAGCCCTTCTACATCGACGGGGCGGTGGACGCGGTCATGAACTTCGCGTCCCCGGCGTCACCGATCGACTTCCCGAAGTATCCGATCCAGATCCTGAAGGTCGGGGCGCTCGGTTCGCTGCATTCGCTCGGAGTAGCGAAGGCCAAAGGCGCGCGCTACCTGCTCGCGTCCACATCCGAGGCCTACGGCGACCCGGAGGTGAACCCGCAGCCTGAGACGTACTGGGGCAACGTCAATCCCATCGGCCCGCGCAGCGTGTACGACGAGGCGAAGCGATACGCCGAGGCCATCACGATGGCCTACCACCGCTACCACGGGATCGATACGAGGATCGTCCGCATCTTCAACACCTACGGGCCGCGCATGCGCCCAGAGGACGGGCGCGCGATCCCCCAGTTCGTCGGCCAGGCGTTGGCCGGCGACCCGATGACCGTCCACGGCGACGGTTCTCAGACCCGGAGCTTCTGCTACGTCACCGACCTGGTCGACGGCATCGTGCGGCTCCTCCTCGTCGAGCTTCCTCGAGCGACATCAAGTTCACCGAGCGGCCGGTGGACGACCCCAGCGTCCGGCGCCCCGACATCACGCGCGCGCAGGCGCTCCTCGGCTGGTCGCCGGTCGTCGAGGTGCGCGACGGGCTGGGCCGCACGATCGAATACTTCCGAACCGCGTAGACCCTCGGCCGAACCGGTCATTCTTCACATCTGGGGACGCAATGGTTGCGTTCCGTGGTCGTGCGTTTCTCTTGGGCGGTCGCGCTCGTTAGTCCCGGTTGAAGGGGAAGAAAGGAAAAAGACGATGGGAAGCACGCCGACCAGTGGTACCCGAGACCGGCTGATCGAGCGCTTGCGCAGGCAAGCCGTTGCGATGCAGAACGGCTACCGGCGCGAGGACGCGCTGCTGACGACCGGTGAGGTCGCGATGCTCTTCCGCGTCTCCCACCGCGCGGTCCGTTGCTGG
>VAYV01000061.1 GCA_005883175.1 Actinomycetota bacterium | reverse complement strand
GGCGCACGTGCGGGAGATCGTCGTCCAGCCAGTACGCGTCGTCGTCGGTAACGACGAGCAGCTCTTCGAACTTCACACCGACGCCGTGGAACCCGAGGTGCGGCTCGATCGCCCACATGCCCGGGACCGGCGCGTGGTCCGACCGATGCCCGCCGTTCCACAGCGGCGACCATCCTTCGCTCAACCCGACCACCAGGCTGCGTCCGAGTCGCCGCAGCGTCCGGTTCCCGAAGCCGGCGACGACGGTGCGCGGGCCCGGGCCTTCGATGTGCCAGACCTGATGTGCGAGCACCTTGCCGGGATACGTGTGGTGCGCCGGCTCGTAGCCATGCCGAGCGGCGAGCGCGTCGACGTCCTCGTAGATCCCGCTCAGCTTTTTGCGCGCGCGCACCCCGTCGAGCACGAGACTGCGATACTCCTCGAGGTCGGCGATCATCCGGTCGAATATCGCGTTCTCTCCGTCGCACCCGGCGTAGCCGATGTCCGCCGTGAAGCCGCCCACGATCGGCGCGACGTCCAGGATGTACGGCATCCCGTCCTCGAGCGGCCTGCTCGACGGGAAGAACTTCAGCGGATTGCGCATGCCGCGCAACGTCGTCCGATCCCCGAACCACGCGAACGGGACGTGGAACCAATCGTCCGCGCCGTTTTCACGGAGCAGCCGCCCCAGGTGGGCTGAAGCCTGCCGCTCCGTGACGCCGGGCGTGAGGGACCGGGCAACCTCCTCAGCGCAGCGGTACGCGAGGGCCTGAACGACACGGAACCGCTCGAGGTCGGCCGGCCCGATGGGCGCCTGCGCGCGCGCTGAACTCATCAGGTGGGAATGTACCATTGCACGATGGCACGGTCAAGAGTGGTCCTGACCAGGGATTTCCTACGGCGCCGGCGGCTCTTCGGCCCGAGCGTTCGCCCTCGCCTGCTCGTCGCGCGCGTCCTCGAACGCTTGCTTGATCGTGCGGTACTTGCCGTAGAGGGCGAGCAGCAGATACCCGCCAGCGCAGACGAGGATGACGATCCACCCGGCGTTCATGGGTACGTCTTCACGATCAGCACGTCGCAGGGCGCATGGTGGGAGATCACGTTTGGCACGCTGCCGAGCAAGAAACGCGACGGCCCTTCCATCCCCCGGTTACCGACGACGATCAGGTCGGCGTCCTCCAGCTCGGCCACTTTCAAGATGGTCTCGGCGGGATCGCCTTGCTCGACCCGCGTGCGCGCCTCGACGCCCATCTCCTTCGCGACCGCGACCCCGCGCTCGACGGCGCCTTCGGCCGGCGAGGCGGGACCCAGGCGCCACGCGAACTCTGGGGGCGCTTGTTCCTTCCACTGCTCGACGGTCACTGGATCGACCGGCCGGTACACGCACATGATGACGAGCTCCGCTCCCGACGCTTTCGCGACGGCCGCGGCGTGGCGCACGCCCTCGAGCGAGGGCGGCGAGCCGTCCGTTCCCGTGAGTATCCGCTTGTAGCTCATGGCTCCATCATGCAACAGCCGGACGCGACGCGTCTCTCGCCTTGGCGCGAGCACCCCGCCGGAGCGCGCGCACATCGCCGCCGAATAAGACCTCCATCAGGTCGCGCACCCCGGGCATCACCAGTGCCCGTGCGATCGAGCGGCCGGCCGGGACGCTTGCAACATCGAGCGCGCGCGGCTGTGCCATGCCCATGATCGACCGTAGGTCGCGCGGGATGATCGCGACGGCCAGCCGCACGAGCATCGAGTACGGAACGACGAACGGAAGCAGCTCGGTCGGGAACGTCGGATGAAGCACGAAGTCGATGAGCTCGCGCCCGTACGCGCCGACGCACAGCTGCGGTCGCATCGTGGCCCAGTAGTCGCGGAGGTCGACAACCGACGCCGGAACCCGCTCGGCCGGGACGCCGATCATCGTCGCGGCGGCAACGCCTTCGGCGACGTACCGGTCTTGCTCTTGTTCGGTCAGTCGCCCGGCGTAGGTACGGTACGCCGCCATGTACGAGTGCCACGCCACCGAATGCACCCACACCTGCTCGTCGACGTTCGCAGCGTCGTACTGCTTGCCCGTGACCGGGTCGATCCCTTTGACCCGCCGGTGCGCGCGCAACACCATCGCCGCCGCCTGTCGAGCAGCCTCCCGGTCACCGAACACCGTTGCGTTGACGTATCGAGACGTCGTGCGGAGCCGATCGACGGGTCTGCTTCGATAGTCGCTGTGCTCGACGGTGCCCGCCGCAACGAGCGGGTGGAGCGCGCCGATGATCAGCGATCGCAACCCGCCGACGAACGCCATGGGGTGACCGACGACACGCCATGCGACCGAGGATGGACCGAACAAGCCATCGTCGCGCGCAACCGCGAGGACCGACGTGGAGGTGGCCACGGCTCTCATTATGTTTGGTCGCGAACGAATGTGTCCATCGCGTGCAGCCGCAACCGGCCCGAAGCGATATTGACTCCGCGGAGGCACGCAAGAGAGACTGTTGCCCCCGAGGCGGTGGGCGCCTGACCGGGTAGATCACAAAGCGCAGTCGTTGCATGGAGGCGAGGTGCCCGGAAGCGTTCGAAGCGCACGGCCTTCAGAAGGGAACGGCGCCGTCCCCGACGCGGCGATCTCCGTTCAAGGACTAACGAAGTCCTTCGGGCCGCAGACGATCTTCGAAGACGTTTCGATGGACATCCCGAAAGGTCTCGTCACGATCGTGCTCGGCCCGTCGGGGACCGGGAAGAGCGTTTTCCTGAAACACTTGGTCGGCCTGCTTCGGCCCGATCGCGGGCGCGTTCTGGTCGGGGACGACAACATCTCCATCCTCCGCGGGCAAGCGCTCTATGACGTGCGCAAGCGCTTCGGCGTGCTGTTCCAGGACGGCGCGCTGTTCGGGTCGATGACCGTGTACGACAACACGGCGTTCCCTTTGCGCGAGCACACGCGGAAGCCGGAAGCAGAGATCCGTCACATCGTCATGGAAAAGCTCGACCTCGTCGGGTTGCGCGGTGCGGAGCTTAAGTTCCCCGGCGAGATCTCCGGCGGGATGCGCAAACGTGCCGGCCTCGCGCGCGCGCTCGTGCTCGACCCCGAGATCATCTTGTTCGACGAGCCCGACTCGGGGCTCGACCCGGTTCGAACGGCCTTCCTGAACGAGCTGGTCCTCGACCTGAAGGCCCAAACCGGGGCAACGATGATCATCGTGACCCACCACATCCCGTCGGCGGCGCAGATCGCCGACTACATCGGCTTGCTGTTCCGGCGGCGGCTGGTTTCCTTCGGCCCGAAAGAGAACATGTTCACGTCGAAAGACCCCGTCGTGAAGCAGTTCCTCGCCGGGGCGACCGATGGGCCGATCGGCATGAGCGAAGAGAAGGACCGCCCGAGCGACGCCGACGGGGGCGCTTCGTAGATGGCTGCTACACCGGAGACCGCAGGCCGAAGCGCCGCGCGCAGGCTGGGCCTTCCGAGCGGGCTGCTCGATCAGACCGGCCGCATGTTCTCGCTCACGCTGGACGCGTTCCGAGCGATGTTGAAGCGGCCGGTGCCGTTCGAAGAGTTCGTGCGCGTCTCGTGGTTCATCGCCAGCGTTTCGATCGTGCCGGTGATCCTCGTGTCGCTCGCCTTCGGGATGGTCATCGCGCTTCAGGTCGGCAACATCGCGCGCCAGCTCGGCGCGTACTCACAGACGGGTGCGGCGATGGTGCTCGCGATCGTGCGCGAAGCCGCACCGATCGCCACCGCGCTGCTGATCGCCGGGGCCGCCGGCTCGGCGATGACGGCGGACCTGGGATCGCGGAAGATCCGCGAAGAGATCGACGCGATGGAGGTGCTCGGCGTCGATCCGGTGCATCGCCTGGTCGTCCCAAGGATCTGGGCGTCGGTGTTCGTCGCGATCCTGCTCGACGGCTTCGTCAGCGTCGCCGGTATCGCGGGCGGCTATCTCTTCAACGTGGTGCTGCAGGGAGGAACGGCCGGCGCGTACCTGAACTCGTTCAGCTTGCTCGCGCAGCCGTGGGATCTCTACTTCGCGCTGCTGAAAGCCGGCGTGTTCGGTCTCGTCGCGGCGATGGTCGCCGTGCACATGGGCCTGTCGGCGAAAGGGGGGCCGAAGGGCGTCGGCGACGCGGTGAACCGTGGCGTCGTGCTTACCTTCATGTTGATCTTCTTCGTCAACATCGTGTTCACCGTCCTCTACTTCCAACTGATCCCGAACAAGCTGTCCTGAGATGGCCGCGCGCGTACAGCCCGTCCTGACGTTCCCGCGGTTCATGTTGAGCCGCCTCATGCACGGGATCGAAGCGATCGGCGAACAGATCACCTTCTACGTCCGTACGCTGATCGACTGTTTCCTGGTCGTGCCACGCCATCCGGGCGAGGTCTTGCGGATCATCAGCGAGATCACGTGGGGATCGGGCGCGCTTATCGTCGGTGCCGGCACCGCCGGCGTGATCTTCTTCATGGCGTTCATCACCGGTGGCCTCGTCGGCCTCGAAGGGTTCAAGGGCCTCGAGCTGATCGGTGCGCAAGCGTTCTCCGGCTTCGTTTCGGCGTTCGGCAACACGCGCGAGATAACACCGATCATCGCCGGCGTCACGCTTGCGGCGCAGGTCGGCGCCAGCTTCACCGCCGAGCTCGGCGCGATGCGCATCAACGAAGAGATCGACGCGCTGGAGGTCATGGCGATGCCGACGCGGCGCTACCTGGTGTCGAGCCGCGTCGTGGCAGCGCTGGTCGCGATCACGCCGCTCTACCTGATCTCGCTCTTCGCCTCGTACCTCGCGACCGAGGTCGCCGTCGTGAGGCTGCAAGGCCTTTCCGCGGGGACGTTCGCCCACTACTTCAGCCTCTTCCTGCCGCCTGTCGACGTGTTCTACTCGCTGTTGAAGGCGTGGATCTTCGCAGCGGCGATCGCACTCATCCACTGCTATTACGGCTACAACGCGCGCGGCGGACCGGTCGGCGTCGGCGTCGCGGTCGGAAAGGCAATCCGAACGAGTATCGTCGTCATTTTGGTGCTCAACTTCGCGCTCTCGGCACTGATGTGGGGCATCGCGGACACGGTGCGGATCGCGGGATGAGCGCGGCGAGGCGCAACCTCGTCCTCGGCTTGGCCGGCATCGTCTTGACCGTTGGCTTTGTCTTTTTCGTGTTGAGCGGCCTCGGCGGGCACCCCGGCGGGCCGTTCCAGGTCAGGGTAACGTTCGCGCGCACCGGCCAGCTGCTGCGCGTCTCCGGTGACGTCAAGCTGCGCGGTGTGCAGATAGGCCAGATCGCGAAGATCCAACACGAGCCGAACGCGACGGCGATCGTGACGCTCGCGATCGACCCAGGGATGCAGATCCCGGAAGACGTCACCGCGATGGTCGGCGCGAAGACGCTCTTCGGCGAGAAGTTCGTCGCGCTGGTCGACCCGGCGCATCCGAACGGCCGTCTGCTCCGCAACGGCGATCAGATCCCCGAGAACCGCACGACGGCCCCGTTCGAGCTCGATCAGGTGATCGCCGCCCTCGTTCCGATCCTCGACTCGGCGAAGCCTGGGGACCTCGGTGGTGCGCTGCACGCGCTGGCGGTAGGACTGGCCGGACAAGAGCAAGACGCGCGCGACGCGATGGACAAGGGCGTGACCGCGCTTGCGGTCCTTGCCGCGCACAAGGGCGACCTGGACCGGGTGCTCGCAGGGATGGACGCGTCGACCGGTGCGCTCAGCAAGGCATCACCCGATCTCGTCGCATCGCTCAACAGCCTGGACAAGCTGAGTAAGCAGCTCGTCACGGACTCGACCGACGTGCAAGCATTCCTGCGAGACGCGCCTACCGTGCTGAACAAGCTGGCCGACCTGGTCGACAACCACTACCAAGACCTCGTCGACATCTCCGTCAAAGGCGCCGACATCCTCGACATCGTCGCGGCGCACCGCAGTGCGTTGCCGTCGACGGTGGCCGCGTTGAAGACGTTCACTCAAGACTGGGACACGAACCTGTCGATCCCATGCACGAACTCAGCGGGTCAGACCGTCGGCCAGCTGCACCCGTCGCTCGAAGGATCGACGTGCTGGCAGCTGTGGGTGCTGAGCGCCGAGCAGACGAAGAACCCCGGCGGGTACACGGGTGACGGACCGACGCCGGCGCCGTCGAGGGCGTCGAGCGCCGACCCGCGCATCCTCGCCGCGTACCGCGCGCAAGTTGGGCAGCTGCTCGCGCTGCCGTTCGGCACCCAACCGAGCGACGTGGCGCTCCTTATGAACGGCGCGCTCGTCGACGGGCGCGGCCTGATCCCGGAGCGTCTCCTGTGAAGCTGCGCGGAGTTCTGTTCAAGCTCGCGATCTTCACCGCCGTGACGCTTGCGGTCACGGTCATCCTCGCGTCGCAGATCGGGAACTTCGCGCTGCTGCGCGCGCGCTACTCGATCCAAGCGGCGTTCAACGACGCCACCGGCGTGGCCGCGGGAGATCCGGTAACACTGGCCGGCGTTAAGGTCGGCAAGGTCGACGGCGCGCGCGTCGATCACGGCATCGCGATCGTGAAGCTCGCGATAGACAAGAGCATCAAGCTGCCGAAGGCGACCCAAATCGAGATCCGTTATCGCAACCTGCTCGGCTTGCGCGTCGTGAACCTCGACCCCGGAACTGGGGCCGCTCCCTACCTCTCACCCGGCGACCTGGTTCCCGCGACGCAGACCGAGGGGCCGCTCGACCTGGACACGATCTTCAACAACCTTAGACCGCTCCTCACCGGCATCAACGGGTCCGACATCAATGCGCTGAGCGAAGCACTGGTGCAAGCGATCGCACCGCACAAGGGCGACATCGACGCGATATTAAGCGACACCTCGAAGCTGCTCGGAACGCTTTCGACGAAAGACGCACAGATCGGCAGCCTCGTCGACGGCCTAAGCACGGTGTCGACGGCCGTCGCCGATCAACGCGTCCAGCTCGAGCAGCTCCTGTCCAACCTCGCCACGATCGCAAACACGCTCGCCTCGGATTCGGGGCAGCTCGACCGCGTGTTGGTCAACCTGAACACGGCTACCGGCGAGCTCGCGAAGCTGGTCAAGACGAACAGAACCTCGCTCGAGCGGGACATCGGCAACGTGGCGACGCTGCTCGAGCTGGTGCGCAAGCATCAGGCCGACCTCGTGCAGATCCTCCAGCACCTCGACGACGTCGAGCGCGCGACGCTCAAAGCGATGTCGTACGGCGAGTGGGTAAACCTCTACATCCCCGCGTTCTGCCTCGCCGGGACGACCGGGTGTGAGAACGCGGTTTCGTCCGGCTCGGCTGCGGGTCAGCCGGATCTCACGTCGATCCTGTCGGACTTGCCGGGAGGGAAGCCGTGAAGTCCTTCCGGGAGCGCAATCAGGTCGCGGTGGGCATCGCGTCGATCATCGTGCTCGCCCTGATCTTCCTGCTGGCGTTCGAATTCAAGAAGCTCCCATTCATCTCCCACAACTACACGGTCACGGCGGAGTTCGCCGACGCGGCTGGCCTGGCGCCGGGGAGCGATGTTCGCATCGCCGGTTTGAAGGTCGGCACGGTCACCAAGGTGAAGCTCGACGGCGACCGCGTCCTCGTCACGCTTTCGGTCGGCGGCGGGGTAACGATCCCGCGCGACGCGACGGCCGCGATCTCGCTGAAGACGATCCTGGGCACCAAATCGGTCGTCATCGATGCGCAAGGTCCGGGCCCGTACATGAAGACCGGCGATCGCATCCCGCTCGACCGGACCGAGATCCCGTTCGAGATCTACCAAACGGCCAACGCGACCGTCGACCTGCTCACCAACGTCAACGGCAAGGAGCTGAACGAGGCGTTCAAGGCGCTGGCTGCGATCACGGCCGACCCGCACCGGAACGTCGCCGGCACGCTCAAGGGTGCTGGGAAGGTGCTCTCGGCCCTGGGCTCCAAGTCGCAGTCGCTCGACACCGTGCTGTCGAAAGGCGACGAGATCCTCGCGTCGCTGGACGCATCGGCGCCGAACATCCAGACGATCATCTCGCAGCTCAACACCGTGATGGGCGTGCTCGCACAACGCCGTGCCGTCGTCCAGAGCTTGCTGAGGAACACGGACGAGCTGGCCGGTCAGCTCGGCGGCCTCCTGCGCGCCAAGCGTCCGGATCTCGACACCGTCCTCAACGATCTGCACAGCACGCTCGCGTTGGTCGACGCGAACCTCGGGCAGGTCGAGGAAGCGCTGAAGGTGATCGGCCCGTCCAGCGAAGCGTTCGCGCGCATCGTGTACCGGGGACGCTGGGCCGGCATATGCATCATGGCGATCGAAGCGAGCTCCATCCCCCCGCTCCCGCCGGTCAAGATCGGAACCGGCGGGTCCGCCGGGCCTCCCCAGGACTGTGCCGCCGCGAGCGCCGGCGCCACGAACATCGTGTCCACCACGTCGACGTCCGGCGCGCCGCAGTGGAGCCCGCTCCTGGAAGGGTGGATGACCAAGTGACGGGCTCGCGTCGGCTGCTGGCGATCGCGATCGCTTTCACGTTCGTGGCCGGAACCGTCACGCTTGCGGTGAAGCCGAGCACCGATCAGGGCTCGATCAAGGTCACCGCGATGTTCACGAAGACCATCGGCCTGTTCCCGTCGTCGCGCGTGATGGTGCTCGGCGTCGCCGTCGGCCGCGTCGTATCCGTCACGCCGGTGGGCAACGACGTCAAGGTCGTGATGCGGATCGACAAGGCGCGCAGGATCCCAGCCGACGCGCGCGCGACGATCGTACCGATCTCGTTGATCTCGGACCGCTACGTGCAGCTGTTCCCGCCGTATTCATCCGGAGCGGCGCTGAAGACCGGCGACGTCATCGGCACCGACCGCACGTTCATCCCCGCCGAGCTCGACGATCTCCTGACGCAGCTCAAGAAGCTGCTCGACGCGCTGGAGCAAGGGACGCAGGGCGGCTCGCCGGCGCTCGGCGTGCTCGTGAGCAACCTGTCCCAGTCACTGCGGGGTGTCGGCGGCGACCTCAGCGCAACGCTCGAAGGCGGCGGGAAGGTGAGCGCGACCATCCTGACGCGGTCGGCCGACCTCGATCAGATCGTCGTCCATCTATCGTCGTTGATCTCGGCGCTGGCGCAGCGGCGCTCCGACCTCGTCGACCTCAACACCCACCTCGCCGAAGCCCTCGGTGCGATCGCGGACGAGCGTGCGAGCTTCGGCGGATCGCTCGCGAACATCGCGCTGCTGACCGATCAGCTGTCTTCGCTGGTGCACGACCACAAGGCGGCGCTGGAGACCGACCTCGTCACGCTGTCGAAGACGACGCAAGCGATCATCCGGCACCAAGACTCGCTGGAGCGAGCGGTGGAGTGGACGCCCGTGCTGGACGACGGCGTGGAGGGGCATCACAACGGCGGTGCCGTGGACTTCTCCGGCCCTGGCCCGGCACACATCGACGTCCGCGACGCGCACTTGACGACGTGCCCGCCGGGCGTGCCGGTCGCCCTCTGCGTGCTGCTCGGTCTCGAGGGCCTGCCGCTGTCGGGATCGTCTGCTCAAACGGCGCCGCCCGCTCCGTCCGCGAAGGCGTCACCGGCGCCTTCGGCCGGGAACGCGCGGAACACCGCGCCGGACCTGCTCGACCTCTTGCCGAAGTTGCCGCTGCTCGGACCGTCGGCCTCATCCGCGCCGGCGCCCGCCCCGTCGAGCACGCCGGGCGGGTTACTCGGCGGGCTGCTCGACCGGATCGGCGGCAGCCTCGATCACGCGTTCAGGTGGTTGTGGTGAAGCGCGCGCTCGGCCTGATCGGCGTGCTTCTCGTCGCGAGCGGTCTCGCTGCGTGCGGGAGCAGCGGCGCCTCGATCAAGGTCGATGCGATCTTCCGTCAGGTCGGAGACCTTCCGCGGTTCGCCAACGTGCAGTCTTCGGACGTGGTGATCGGCAGCGTCCGCGCGATCAGCCTCGACGGTTACAACGCGCGCGTGACGCTTCGGGTCAACAAAGACGCGCGCATCCCGCGCAACGCGCTCGCGCTGATCCGTTCGACATCGCTCCTCGGTGAGGAGTTCATCGAGCTGCGCGCGCCTTCCAACGAGACGCCTTCGCCGCAGCCGCTGCAGAACGGCGACGTCATCCCCCTGGACCGAACCAGTCGTATCCCCGGCCTCGACGATGCGCTCATCTCGCTCGGCCGGCTGCTGCAGGGTGGGACCACCGCCGACCTCGCCACGGTGATCCACTCGTCGGCGCAGATCCTGAAGGACAAGGGTACGGAGCTAGGGCAGATCTTCAGCGAGCTCCGGCAGATCACGCCCGTTCTCGCGAACCGCGCGCCGGATCTCGCGACGGCGATCGACAACCTCAACAGCGCGATCTCGACGGTTGCCGGGAGCACCGATGTGGTCGCGCGCGCGATCTCGTCGACCGCCGATGCGACGGAGATCCTCGCGAACCAACGTGCCGACCTCGATCGGTTGGTGTCGTCGCTGAACAACGCGTCGTCGGTGCTTGCGCGGTTCACGAAGGCGACAGAGCCGTCGACCGACCGCCAGGTCAAAGACCTGACGCTCGTCCTCGACAAGGTCATGACGACGACCGGCGACCTCGACAAGGCGCTCACCTCGCTGGCGAAGTTCAGCGACCTGTGGCCGCGGGCATTCCCCGGTGACTACCTGCAGCTCGACGTCGTCTTGTCCCTGACAAACACGGGACCGCCGGGGACCGGGTCGGCGGCGCTCTCCCGCAGCGCGCCGGCCGTCGGCAAGGCACCGGCTGCGTCGAAGGCGCCGACCCTCGCCGACCTGCTGTGGGGGCCGACGCGATGAGGCTCGACCGGCGACTCATCATCAACACGACCGCGTTCCTCGTGCTTTCGGCGGCCCTCGTGATCCTGCTCGCCGTCCAGGTGCTGCCGACGGTGTTCGGGAGCACGTACCACATCTACGGCATCTTCCCGACGGCCGGCGGCGTCGCCACGAACCAAGAGGTGACGTACCGCGGCGTACAGATCGGCAGGATCGGCCGTATGTCGCTCACGCGCGACGCGGTCAAGATCGAAATGATCATCAACAGCAAGTGGAAGATCCCCAAGGACGGCGCGCGCGCGCAGATCCAGTTCAAGAGCGCGGTCGGCGAGCAGTTCATCGACCTTCTTCCGGTGTCGGCCTCGGGGCCCATATTCCACAGCGGCGACGTTATCCGGGAGTCGCAGACGGAAACGCCGCTCCAGATCGAGGATCTCCTCAAAGAGTTCACCGTGGTGCTGAACTCGATCGACCCGAAAGAGCTCGGCACGGTGATCCACGAGCTCGGCACCGGCTTGACCGGACACGGCCGCGACTTGCGCGCGGTCATCAAGGCCCTGGATCAGCTCGCGACGATCGGCACCAACCGCAGCGGTGAGATCACGTCACTCCTAGCGAACAGCGCCGATCTGCAGGATGCGTTCAACAGCAACAGCGCGGAGTTCGAGCGAGGGATCGCGGCGTTGAATCAGGTCTTGGCGACCGCCGCCGCGCACACGAGCGACCTCAACCGCTTCTTCTCGTCGACCCGCACGCTCGACACCGACATCATCTCGCTGCTGAACGACCGCAAGAGCCAGATCGATACGGTCGTGTCCGACCTGGGTACCGTCACGCGCAACACGCACAAGCACCTCGAGAGCCTCGACTTGCTCCTCACATACCTCGGACCGTTCTTGAGCGACGTGTCCTCTGCGTACGCAGCGCCGTACTTCATCTTCAACATGGTCGAGAACCCGCAGCCGCTCCAGTGCAGCTACGACCCGAGCAGCCGTCCCGTGCGCTCCGTCACCGACGCGTCCCCGAAGGAACCGATCACGAACTTCCGTTGCGCCGGCACGTCCGCTTCGGTGACCACCGCTGCACCCCCGCCCATCGTGCCGCTGACTCCCACGGCACAGCTCGAGCTCGACCGGGTATCGTGGTTGCACCTCTACACCCTGGGATACTGATGGCGACCGAGCAGAAGCCGCACACGACGGGATCCGGCCCGTGGTTCGGGGACGCGATGGACGAAGACGTTCCGGCCCCGATGCCGACGCTCCTCCAAGAGCGCCACGAACGACGCCCGGTGGGTGCGTGGATAGCGATCGCAGCCGGCGTCGCGCTCATCGCGCTGTTGGCAGTGTCGGTCTTCCTGTTCCGCAGCAATGCCCCAGAGCACACGCGCTCGGACGTGCTCGCGCTCTCACGACGGTTCGTCGTATCTCTTACGACCTTCGACGCCGCGACGCTTCCGACGCAGCGGACGACGGTGCTCGCGATGTCCAGCGGGCAGTTCCGGTCCGATTTCGATCGCCTCACGAGCAACCCTGCATTCGCGTCGGCGCTGACTACCACCAAAGCGACCTCGCAGGGGAAGATCGTCAATCTTGCCGTCTCATCGGTCGGCGGTGACAACGCGACGGTGCTCGCCGTCGTCGACGTCACGGTGACGAACAAGGATTCGACGGCTCCACGCGTCGACCGGCAGGTTCTCCAGATGACGCTGGTTCACGCGTCGAGCGGCTGGAAGGTCGATTCCGTCACGCTGCTCGGCAAGCTGACGACCTAGACGAGCACCGCGGGAAGGTCCGGCGAGGGCGGTGGACGTCTCGTCGCGATCAGTAACTCCTTCAGAGCGGCGGAGCGTCCGCGATGAGCATACGAAGGGGAAGCCGGTCTCACGGCCTCCGGTTGGCCGCGTTAGGAAGACTTGAGATGAACGGAAGGCGCACTTAGGCTTCGCAGCCGTCGCAGCCGCGGATCGGAAGATGAGGGGGATGCATGGCCCGGATCGAGTTCGACGTGGACACGACGTTGCCGCCGGAGAAGGTGAAAGCGATGCTGCTCGACTTCTCCGATCGCCGCCCCGACACGTGGCCGGGGCTCGGGCGAGACCAGTACAAGGTGTATTCGATCGGCGAAACGTCCGCCGAGATCCGTGAGGGAAACAAGCGGCCGAACGTATGGGCACGCGAGCGCTACGACTGGTCGCGACCCGGGATCGTCCGGTGGGAAGTCATCGAGAGCAACTTCTCGGCACCGGGGAGCTTCCTCGAAGCGCACCTGAATCCCAAAGAAGGCGGCGGAA
>VAYV01000163.1 GCA_005883175.1 Actinomycetota bacterium | reverse complement strand
TGAGGGACGTGACTGATGACCGCCATCAGCTTGTCGTGCTCGGCGGGATCTAACGCCATGATCCGCGCACCGAGCGTGGCCAGCAGCCCGTGCAACTTCCGGTAAGCGTCCGAGCTGGACCGCTCCGTGGGAGTCAGGATCCACCAGGCGCCCTGGTAGAGCGTGGCAGAGGCGGCCTCGATCCCCTCCTGCTCGGTGCCGGCCATGGGGTGTCCGCCGATAAAGTCTGAACCCTGACGTAAGGCTTGCTCGGCCTCGAGGACGACTCGACTCTTCGTACTTCCAACATCTGTAACCACACTTCCGGATGAAACGCTGTCTGCGATGCCAGCGACGCTGTCTGTGATCGCTCCGACCGGGGTCGCGATGAAGACGAAGTCAGCGTCGCGAGCGGCGTCCGTGGCGGTCGCGGCCACGACGTCGGCGGCTCCTCTCTCCACCGCTCGCTTCGCAGCCGCGGCATCTGTGTCGAACGCGACCACGATCGTCGTGTCGGTTCCGGCTTTGAGGGCCAGACCGATCGAGCCCCCGATGAGGCCGGTGCCGATAAGCGCGACCTTCATTGCGGCAAGTCGGTCCGGAGCGGGGTCGCGCCCTCGAGGTACACGTGTCGCAATGCGGACGGCTTCTTGTCTGTGTATAGGTGGATGAGCACGCGGATGCAGAGTGCGACCGCACCCTCGACATCGAGCTCTCGCGCACACAGCAAAGGAACGTCGCTGATGCCGATGCTTCGCGCGGCCGCAGCCGGGAACTCCGATCTCACATCGTCGGTGGCCGTGAATATCAAAGAGACGAGATCCTCGTGGCCCACCCCGTTCCGGTCGAGGATCGTCCTGATCAAGGCGGCGGTTCGTTCCATGACCTGTTCGCGGGTGTCGGCGTCGAGGGTCGTCGCACCCCGCAGAGCTCTGAGTTGGCGGGCCATCGGTGAGGAGATGATAGTCGGCGCGGACGGCGCGCCCGCCGACTTTGGCGCGGTCGTGGAGCTAGAGGCCCGCGACGGCGAGCAGCCGACCCACTTCCTCGGGGGTCAGCTTCCTCGACTTGCCCGACGCGAGGGTGCCCAGCGAGACCGGGCCGAACGAGATCCGCACAAGCTCGATGACCGGGAACCCAACCGCGTCGAGCATCCGCCGGACCTCGTGCTTGCGCCCCTCCGTCATCGTGATCTCGATGAGGCTGCGCGAAGCTGCTCGGCGGCGGATCTTCACCGTGTGAGCAAGCGCCACCCCATCCTCGAGCCGGACCCCCTTCCGCAGCTCGACCGCCGCTTCGCGAGACATCGTGCCTCGCACCTCGGCCGCGTACACGCGCGGGACCTGAAAGCGCGGATGGGCCAACCGGTGGACGAGCTCGCCATGATCGGTGAGCAAGACCAGTCCGAGTGTGTTCGCGTCAAGTCGGCCGACCGGTACGACGCGTCGATGGGTCCTGACCAGATCGAGCACCGTCGGGCGGCCCCGCGGGTCGGCCGCGGTGGTGACGACCCCGGCCGGCTTGTTCAGCGCGAAGTAGACATGGCGCGGATCGACGTTGATCCGTTCTCCGTCCACCTCGATCCGCGCGCGTGCCGGGTCGACCCGCATGCCTTGAACGCGGACGACGCGCCCGTCGACCGAGACCCGGCCTTGTTCGATCAGCTCCTCGGCCGCGCGTCGTGACGCGACGCCCGCGGCGGCGATGACTTTTTGAAGACGCTGTCCCTCAACGGCGGGCTTGGGCGGAGTCGCCCCCGAGGGCCGGGCGCGCCGGCGTGGTTGCTGCCGTCGCTTAGGGTTCGAGCTCATCGGCCACCGACTGCGCCGGCAACATCGACGCGATCGGCGGCAGATCCTCGAGACCACCCAATCCCATCCGCTCGAGGAAGAGGGGCGACGTCCCGTATAGCACTGCTTGGCCGGGGCCGGGATCGCGGCCGACCTCGTGCACGAGACCGCGGGTCTCCAGCGTGTTGATCACGCCGTCGGAGTCGACGCCGCGGATCTGTGCGAGTTGTTGGCGGCTGACCGGTTGCTTATACGCAACGATCGCGAGCGTCTCGAGCGCCGCCTGCGTCAGTCGCGGTTGCTGGACGGCGAGCACGAACCGCTCCACGTACGCGGCGACGTCCGGATGCGTGTACATCCTCCATCCGCCGCCGATCTCACGAAGAACAACGCCCCGCCCCGACGTTTCGTACTCGGCCTTCATCTCTTCGAGCGCGCCGAGCACCACGTCGCGCGCAGTTTCCGTCACCTGTGCGAGCTGGGTTAGCGGGACGGGCTCGTCCGCGACGAACAAGATCGCTTCGAGCTGCCGATGCAGTTCGTTCATGCCTCGTGCTCCGCATCGGTCGGTGGTGCGCCTTCGTACTCATCGATCACGCCGACGTCGGCGCGCGCATCGCCACTCCCCCGCCTCACGGTTATCTCACCGAAGTTCTCGCTCTGATCCACTTCGGCGTGACCCCGCTTGATCAGCTCGAGAACGGCTAGGAAGCGGACGACCTTGTCGATCCGTGTCGTGCAGCCTTTCGTGATCTCGCGGAACGTGATCGCAGGACGCTCGGCAAGGAGAGCCATGACGGCCGCGATCGCCTCCGCAACGCTGACCCGGATCGGCGTGATGTGCGAGAGGTCGAGGGAAACGACGGGTCTCGGCGCCAGTGCGCGCGCGGCGATGCCGGCGAGGTCCGCCGGAGTCACCCGCGCCAGCAGGTCGGGGCACAGGTGGTCGAACTCCTTGCCGGGACCCACGCGGCGTCCGATGAACCCGGCGTTGTCGGCGATCATCGAAGCCAGCTGTGTAGCGGCGTCCTTGAAAGCCCGATATTCGAGCAGCCTGGCGATCAGCAAGTCCCGTTCGCTGAGCGCGAGGGCCGTCTCCTCGTCGACCGGCGGGCCGGGCAGGAGCCGGGCCGCTTTGATCTCGATCAGCGTCGCCGCGACGATCAGGAACTCCGTCGCAACCTCGAGGTCGAGGTCCTGCATCGACCGGATGTAGTCGAGGTACTCCTCGGTGATCGACGCTAGGGACACCTCATATATATCGAGCTCTCGCTTCGCGATCAGATGGAGAAGGAGGTCGAAGGGACCTTCGAAGACCCGGAGCTTCACCTGGTACGTCATGGCGGCGTTCAGTCTACCGGCGACGGCCGCTCCGCTCGGACAGCTCGGCCCAGATCATGTCCCCCCGATCAGTCGCCTGAATGAGTCGGTCGCGTTGACGACTACCGGGGCGAGGAACAGGAACAGAGCCAGGAGGAAGAGCACGTCGTATTGGACTAGGTCCTCGAACTTCATCGCCGCTCTCGGGGAAAGGAATCGGACCAAGATCCGACCGCCGTCCCGGCCCGGGATGGGGAGCAGCTCGATGACCGTGAGGAAGGAATTCACAACCATGATCCATCCGAACAACAGCCCGATGTCGTGTTTGAGCTCGGCCCGCCAGATCGCAGCGGAGACGGCAGCAACGACTCCGGTGGCAAGCGGCCCGGCGAGGGCTACCAGGATCATGTCTCGGCGTGGGTTCTTGAATGCACGAGGGTTGGACGATTGCGGTTTTCCCCACGCGAACATCATCCCGTACGGCCCTGAAAAGATCGCAACGAAGACGAACACGGCGGGCATGATGATCGAGCCCAAAGTGTCGACATGTGGCTTTATCCGCAAAGTGACACGGCCCATCAGCTTGGGAGTCCGATCTCCCAGGGCCAGTGCCGCCCGCGCGTGGGCCCAGTGGAGTAAGGCTTGACCTCACAGTGAGACTTTAACGTTGCGAACCGGTCGGTCGGTTCAGCGTCGGCGTCCGAGCCGATCGGCGAGGATCGACGCCTGTCCGTTGGCATCCAGGTCCGCGAGCGTGTACGAGAGCGCCTCCCGTACGATCCGGCCGCGGTCCGACCCGATCCCGAACTCGCGCAAGGCCAGCCGCGCCCGCTCGAGCGCCAGCAGCTCCTCTTGGGTGCAATAGAACGTGATCTTCTCTTCGTGTCGCTGCCGGCCGCTCCCCTGTCTGGGAACTTGGAGCTTCGTTTCTTTATCGATAAATCTCTGTGTCGATTGTGGCCGCGTTCTCGCCGGCTCCTGCGCTGCCGTTTGGTGGCGAGAAGGTATTTGTTGATATGTCGATTGATTGCTCTGTGGATTGGTCTGCTGTTCTTCCTTCGGCAGGCTCGTTGTCCGGAACAGCTCGTCCGCTCCCGGCAGGCTCGCTCTCTTGGTCGTCGACAATGCCCAGCACCTCCCTGGCGAGGGCTCTGTAGGCCGCCGCCCCCCTTGAATCTCCGGCGTATGAAAGGATCGGCTCCCCGGCGACGGGGGCCTCGGCGAAACGGATCGTCCTCGGAATGGTGTTCGTGAAGAGACGCGTCCCGAAGGCGTCCTTGACCCGGGCGATAACCTCTCTAGCGTGCAGGGTTCGCCCGTCGTACATGGTTGCGACCACACCTTGGATCTCTAGTTCAGGGTTAAGGCGGTCGCGAACCTTCTCTATCGTGTCAACCAACAGCGCCATGCCACGCAGAGCGAAGAACTCACACTCGAGCGGGATGATGACGGCGTCGCTGGCCGTCAACGCGTTGACGGTCAAGAGCCCGAGCGATGGCGGGCAGTCGATCAGGATGTAGTCGTAGTCGTCTCTCGCCGGGTGTAGCACGCGCTTGAGGGCTTGCTCGCGCGCGACTTCGCTGACCAGCACCACTTCTGCAGCCGAAAGGTCGATGTTTCCGGGGAGCAGGTCGACTCCCATGATGTTCGTCTTGATGACCACGTCCTCGAAACGCGTCGATCGATCGAGAATCAAGTTGTAG
>VAYV01000162.1 GCA_005883175.1 Actinomycetota bacterium | reverse complement strand
CGGGTCGACGGTTGCGACGACGACGTACACGTCCGCGATGCCGCCGTTCGTGATGAAGATCTTCGTTCCATTGATCAGCCAGCCGTCGCGCTCGCGCTTCGCAGTGGTACGCAGCGCGGAGACGTCGGAACCGGCGTTCGCTTCGGTGACGCAGAACGCGCCGAGTGCAGGCTGCTCGGGCGTGCCGAACATCTTCGGCGCCCACGCCAGCGTCTGCTCCGCTGTACCGCTTGCCGCCAAGGCCGCGAGTGGAAGGCCGGTGCCGAAGATGCCGAGCGTGATGCCTGCACAACCCCAGGCCGACTCCTCCAGCGCGATCGGCATCATCAACCCGGAGTCGTCTTGTCCGACCTGCATGTAGAAGTCGAAGGCGTACAACCCGATCTCGGCCGCCTTCTTGACGACGGGCCACGGGAATTCTTCGGTCTCGTCGTACTCCGACGCGACGGGGCGGATCTCTTTCTCAGCGAAGTCGTGAACCCACTTCCTGAACTCTTTCTGCTCCGCGGTGAGCGCGAAATCAGCCATGGGCGTAACTCCTTGGTTCCGTCGGCGAGTCTGACTGAGACCCGACCTACCCAGATGTTACTTGTTAGTAACTTACTGTAGGGTAATATTGCCCCTCGTCGAAACGACCGTCAAGTCCAGCACATGAGCCGATCCGGAGGAACCGTGGCCACCAGGCGCCTCACCGCCAGGGGAAGAAAGAGCTCTACCTCGCGCTGCTCGACTCCGATATGTCGCGGCTTCTCGCCCAGGTGTCCGGCGCGATCGAGTCGGCGCAGGACAATCCATCGCGCATCCGGAAGGGCCTCGCCGCATACTTCAACTACATCGAAGCGAACGTCGACTCGTTCCGGCTGCTGTTCCGCGAGACGATGGGCGCGGACCCCGAGTTCCGGGAGTCGATAGATCGCTTCCACGACGCCGCGGCGACGAGCATCGGCGCGATCATCTCCGACGAGACGGGGAAGTCGTTGGAGCTTGCCGAGCTGCTCGCGCGCGGGATCATGGGGATGAGCGAAGCCGCCGCGACGTGGTGGCTCGACCGGAAGCAAGAGATCGAGAAGGCAGAGCTCGTCGAATCGCTTGCCGAGCTTGCCTGGCGCGGACTGGCAGCGCTGCCCCGCCGCAAGGAGGACGAGTAGGTGGCGAAAGGCGGTTACCAGCGCCAGCGGTTGCAGCAGAAGAAGGAGGCGGAGCGCAAGGCACGGAAGCGCGCGCGCCGTCAGAAGCAATTCATCCAATGGACGGTCGGCGTCGTCGTCCTGGGACTCCTCGTCGGGATCACACTCGTCGCGACGCTCGGCGGCAAGAAGAAGCCCGTTGCGAACCCAAGCACGTCACCATCGGCATCCACCACGCCGAGCCCGACTCCCTACTACCTCATCCGCGGCTGCACCAAGCCGAGCTCGGCCAAGCCGAACGGCAAGCACTACTCGAAGGCGCCGCCGATGACGATCGACAAGACCAAGACCTACGTGATCACGATGAAGACGACCTGCGGAACGATGGTCTGGAAGCTGGACGCGAAGCTCGCACCTGCAACCGTCAACAGCATGGTGTTCTTGGCGAAGCAGCATTACTTCGACAACACGACACTTCCGCGCGTCCAAGTCGCCACCGGCTTCGGGATCATCCAGGGCGGGACACAGTCCGGCACCATCTCAGGCGGGGCCGGCTATTCCTACGCGGGCGAGAAACCCGCCCCCGCAACGAAGTACACACGAGGAACGCTGGCGATGGCGAACTCGGGCGATCCGTCCTCGAATGGGAGCCAGTTCTTCATCGTCACGGTGGACTCGCCGAATCTGAACCCCGACGGGAAGTCTGCGAACTATTCGGTCTTCGGGCACCTGTTCGCGTCGGAGAGCTTCGCCACCATCGATCGCATCGCGAAGGCCCAAGGTCCGCCGGCCGAAGCCGGGCAAGACCTAGGGATATCACCGAACCCTGCGATCAAGATCATCTCGGCGACGGTAACCGTTCAGTAGCTCAGGCCGGGCGGCCGACCGAGAAGTACTTCGCTTCGGGGTGGTGGACGATGATCGCGCTCGTCGACTGCTCGGGGTCCAGCTGGAACTCCTCCGATAGCTCGACGCCGATGCGCCCCGGATCGAGCAGCTCGAACAGCTGCTTCTGATCCTCGAGGTTCGGGCACGCCGGATACCCGAACGAATAGCGCGAGCCCCGGTAGCCCTGATCGAACAAGCCCTTCGGGTCCCCGGCGTCGTCGCCGGCGATGCCGAGCTCCTCGCGGATGCGCTGGTGCCACATCTCGGCGAGCGCTTCGGCCATCTCGACGCCGAACCCGTGCAGGTAGAAGTATTCCTGGTACTTGTTCTGCGCGAACAGCTCGCGCGCGCGCTCGCTCACGCGTCGGCCCATCGTGACCAGGTGGAACGCGACGACATCCATCTCGCCGGAGTCGACGCTGCGGAAGAAGTCGGCGATGTTCAGGCGCCGGTCGCGCTGTTGACGCGGGAACGTGAACCGGACCCATTCCGTCTTCGCGTCCTCGTGGTAGACGATCAGATCGTCGCCCTGCGATTGAGCGTGGAAGTAGCCATAGACGACCGCCGGCTGCAGGATCTGCTCGGCGATCGACGTCGAAAGCAGCTCGCGGAAGATCGGCTCGGCGTGCTCGTTCAGCCACGCTTCGTACTCTTCCTTGGACTGCTCCTTCTTGCGCTTGAACTCCCACTGGCCACGGTAGAGCGCCACCTTGTTGAGGTACTCCGCGACCTTCGGGACCTCGATCGCCTTCACGATCCGGCTGCCGTAGAACGGCGGCGTCGGGATCGGCACGTCGGTCGCGACGTCCGAGCGGGCCGGCTGCTCGGACTCTTGTATCGCCGGCGTCGCCTTGCGCACGCGCTTCTCCTTCGGCGGGGCCTCGACGGCCGCGCCGCCGCGCTTCTCGGTCATGAGCGCGTCCATCGTGTGCAGGCCTTCGAACGCGTCGCGTCCGTAGAAGACCTTGCCGTTGTAGATCGTGCGCAGATCCCCTTCGACGTAGCTTCGCGTGAGGGCTGCTCCGCCGAGGATCACCGGCCAGTGCGACAGGTCGCGGCGGTTCAATTCCTCCAAGTCCTCGCGCATCACGACGGTCGACTTCACGAGCAGCCCGGACAGGCCGATCGCATCGACCTTCTCGCGCTCGGCCGCCTCGATGATCGAGGTGATCGGCTGCTTGATGCCGAGGTTGAACACCGTGTAGCCGTTGTTCGTCAGGATGATGTCGACGAGGTTCTTGCCGATGTCGTGCACGTCGCCCTTCACCGTCGCAAGGACCACCTTGCCCTTGCCTCCGCCCTCGACTTTCTCCATGTGCGGCTCGAGGTGCGCGACCGCTGCCTTCATCGTCTCCGCAGACTGCAGGACGAACGGCAGCTGCATCTCGCCCGAGGCGAACAGCTCGCCCACGACCTTCATCCCTTCCAGCAGGTAGTCGTTGATGATGTCGAGCGCTGCGTGCGTCTTTAAGGCTTCGTCGAGATCGTCCGTCAGCCCGTCGCGCGCGCCGTCGATGATGCGGCGCTTCAGGCGCTCTTCGAGCGGTAAGGCTTTGAGCTCATCTTCGCGCTTCGCGGCCCCGCCGCCCTCGACGCCTTCGAACAGCTCGATGAATTCCTGGAGCGGATCGTATGTGTCGGTCCTGCGGTCGTAGATCAGGTCGAGCGCCACCTCTCGCGCGCGCTCGTCGATCCGGTTCATCGGCAGGATCTGCGCCGGCGACACGATCGCCATGTCGAGGCCGCGCGCGACCGCTTCGTTCAGGAACACCGAGTTGAGCACCTGTCGCGCGGCGGGCTTGAGGCCGAACGACACGTTGGAGATGCCGAGGCTCGTGAACGAGTCGGGGAAGTGCTTCTTGACCTGCTCGACGCCGTCCAGCGTTTCGACGCCGGCGCGCCTCGTCTCTTCCTGGCCGGTTGAGACCGGCAGGACGACGCAGTCGAAGATGATGTCTTGCGGCCGCAGGCCGAACTCGTCCACGGCGACCTTGTAGATCGCGGTCGACGCTTCGAGCTTCCACTGGGCGGTCGTCGCTTGCCCGCGCTCGTCGATCGCGATCGCGACGCAAGCGGCACCATACTTCTTCGCGTTGCGGAGGTTCTTTTCGATCCGGGTCTCCGGGCCCCGGCCTTCCTCGAGGTTGATCGAGTTGATGATCGGGCGGCCGCCGATGCGCTTCAGCCCCGCCTCGATCACGTCGGGCTCGGTCGAGTCGAGGACGATCGGGATCGTCACCTGCGTCGCGAAGCGTGAGATCACTTCGTTCATGTCGGCCACGCCGTCCCGCCCGACGAAGTCGATGTTCACGTCGATCGCATGTGCGCCTTCACGGACCTGATCGCGCGCAACCTGAACGGTCTGGTCCCAGTCACCGCGATCGACGAGGTCCTTGAACTTTCGCGACCCTTGGGCGTTGGCGCGCTCGCCGATCACGAAGAACGACGTCGCCTGCTTGAACGGCTGGGGGATGTACAGGCTCGCCCCCGCCGGCTCCATCGTCGCGCTGCGTTCCGGCCGGGGGTGATCCCGGAGCGCGGCCACAAGCTGCTCGATATGGTCCGGCGTCGTGCCGCAGCAGCCGCCGACCATGTTCACGCCGAACTCATCGACGAAGATCTTGTGATAACGGAC
>VAYV01000161.1 GCA_005883175.1 Actinomycetota bacterium | reverse complement strand
ACGAAGTAGGCGAGGTCCGGGTCTCCCAACGACACCAGCGCGCGCTTCATGTCCTTCTTGGCCTTCGAGATGTGCATCGTCGCCAGCTGATTGCCGATCCCGCGGCTCCCGGAGTGGAGGACGATCCACGTCCGGCCGTCTTCGTCGACCGCGACCTCGAGGAAGTGGTTCCCCGAGCCCAGCGTGCCGAACTGCTCCAGCGTCGTCTTCGTCTGTTTGTCGGAGAGATCTCGAGGTGGTTTCCGCGACCCGAGCCACGCCTCGGCCGCTTTCGTGACGCGGCCGTGTCCCTTCCCGACGCCGGCAGGGACGGCGTGCGCGATCTTCCTGAGCAACGGCTTCAAGTCGTCGGGCAGCTGGTCCTGCCGCACATCGGTCCGCACGGCGACCATCCCACATCCGATGTCGACGCCGACCGCCGATGGGATGACCGCGTTCTCCGTCGGGATAACCGAGCCGATCGTCGCGCCGATCCCGATGTGCGCGTCGGGCATGAGCGCGACGTGCCCTTCGACGATGGGAAGGCGCGCGGCCTTGCGCGCCTGGGCGATGGTGTTCTCCTCGATCTCTCCCCAGACGAGCAGCTTGTCGTCGACGCGCCTGGGCATATTGATTTTTGTACCCAACTTCGACTGGCGCCGACTTAGGACGTCTCCGATGCGACCCAGTCCTGCAGCTTTAGAGCCGCCGCAAGGACGACGCGCTTTCTCGCAGCCGCGAAGTACGCGATGACAAGCACCGCAGCCACGGTCACTCCGGCGACCCCGTGCATGAGCGTCGTCACTCCTTGGAAAAGCGCAACTCCAAACAGAATCGTTCCGTTCACTACGAGGAGAAAAATCACGTACGGAACGATCCGCCGGCCCCGAACCCGCCGCGGGAACCTCCCCACTGGGAGCATCGCCACCGCAGCCCCGCAGACCAGCGGCATGCCCAACAGCAGGCTGCTCATCAGGATCCAGAACGCTGCGTTCACACGAGCAGCCTATTCCTTGAGCGACGCTTGCAGGCTGCTCGTCGGCGGCGAGTACTTCGACGGCTGGTTCTTGAACAGCGTCGGGATTTGTTCGGTCAGCTCTTGCGCCGTCCAGCGCGCCTTCTTCTCGATCGTCGAGTCGAACGTCCAGCCCTCGAGCAGATGAACCGTTCCGCCATACACGTAGAAGACCTCGCCGGTGATCTCAGCGGCCGCGTCGCTCGCGAGGTACGCGACGAGCGGCGCGACGTTGTCCGGATCCCACTCGTCGAAGTCACCCTGCGATTTGATGTCGCCGAACGTGCGCTCGGTCATGCGCGTGCGCGCGGCGGGCGCGATCGCGTTCACCGTCACGCCATACCGACCCATCTCCATCGACACGATCTGCGCGAATGCTGCGATGCCCGCCTTCGCCGCTCCGTAGTTCGACTGTCCGATGTTGCCGAACAGGCCGCTCGTGCTGGACGTGCACACGATGCGGCCGTTCACCGGGTTGCCGCCCGCCGCTTTCGACTTCTGCCGCCAGTACGCGCAGGCGTGATGAGTCGGGGCGAAGTGACCTTTGAGATGCACGCGGATGACGGCGTCCCAGTCGGCCTCGTCCATGTTGAAGATCATCTTGTCGCGCAGGATGCCGGCGTTATTGACCAGGATGTCGAGCGTCCCCCACCGTTCGACCGCTTCGTCGATCACCCTCTTCGAGCCGGCCCAATCGGCAACGTCGTCGTAGTTGGCGGCTGCCTCTCCGCCCGCTGCGGTGATCTCATCCACGACTTGTTGAGCAGGCCTGGTGTCGGCGCCGGTGCCGTCCCACTCGCCGCCGAGGTCGTTGACCAAGACCTTGGCGCCGTGCGAGGCAAGCTCGATCGCTTCACCCCGACCGATACCGCGCGCAGCGCCGGTGACGATCGCAACCTTTCCGTCGAGAAGGCCCATCGATTTCCTCCGTTGGTCAGCGCGCGTGCGCGTGATGTTGGTCGAAGCTTCGGGTCGCGAATGCGGAGTCCTGCTCCGGATAGTCGGAGCGGATGTGCACGCCGCGAGATTCGAGGCGCGCGGCCGCCGCGCGCGCGATCATGGCGCAGATCTCTGTGTACCCGGACTGCTTTCCGGGGAGGCGAGGCCGAGACTCATCGGCGCGTAGCCGAACCATTCCTTCCCCCGATCGGCCGTTCCGCATGCCTGCCCCACGCGCCGGCCGACGACGACCGACTCCAGCAGCGAGTTCCCGGCCATGCGGTTGGCGCCGTGCATCCCCGTCGCGGCCGACTCCCCCGCGGCGAACAGTTCAGCGATGCTCGTGCGTCCATATGCATCAGACGCGATCCCTCCAACGAAGTAGTGAGCGGCGGGGCTGACCGGCAAAGGCGTGGTCACCGGGTCGAAGCCTCGCGCGCGGGCCCCGGCTATCACGGTCGGGAACCGTTCCTCGAGATCTGGTATCTGCCGGCAATCGAGCGTCACCGACGCTTGTTCGAGGATCGCTCTCGTGACGACGTGGCGAGGCGCCAACTCATCGACGAATCGACCACCGGCCTCGTTGTGCAGCGTCGCACCTTCTCCGCGCAACGCTTCGGTGAGCAGGATCCGCTGGCTGGGGCTGCCGTCGTCTAGGGCGGTCGGGTGGAACTGCATGAACTCCAGATCAGAGACTTGAGCCCCGGCTCGCATCGCCAACACGATCCCGTCTGCGGTAGCACCCGGCGCGTTCGTCGTGCGGCCCCACAGGGCGCCGGCCCCTCCGGTTGCGATCAAGCTCGCGTGGCCCTCAAAAAGTCCCTCGGCCGTTCCGACGCCCAGGCATCTGTCGTCGGCGACCATGAGGAGCGCCGCCGCCGCAGAGACACGTTGGACGTTGCGACTTTGGACCGCATTGCGGAGCGCGCGCACGATCTCCTGGCCGGTCGCATCTCGCCAGTGCACGCTGCGCGCGACGGTCTGGCCGCCTTCGCGCGCACGATCAAGGTCGCCATCGGCTCCACGGTCGAAGTCGCAGCCCAGCTCCTGCAGCCACGCGATCGCCCGCGGTCCTTCCGCGCAGATGTCGCGCACCGTCTTCTCGTCGCAGATGCCGGCGCCTGCCTTGATCGTGTCGGCGGCGTGCAGATCCGGCGAGTCCTCCGGCCCCACGGCGGCCGCGATCCCGCCTTGCGCCAACGGCGATGACCCCGCACGCGCCTCGCCCTTGTCGATGACCACGATGCGCGCGCCCTCGGGCGCGGCCAGCGCGGCGCAAAGCCCGGCGATGCCGCCGCCGACGATGACCAGGTCGTACATGGCGGCAGCGTACCAGTCACACTGCGGCGGCCCGATCCGTCGTACGGTTGGGTCGACAGACGACAAGGAGGATGCGATGAGCGTGAAAGTGACCTCGATCATGTTGGGCGTGAAGGACCTCGACCGCTCGAAGAAGTTCTACGCAGAAGGCTTGGGCTGCGAGATCGGACAGGACTATCCGACCTTCGTGAACCTCAATCTCGGCGACGGATCATCAACGCTCGCGCTGTACGAGCGGAACGCGGCCGCACAAGACGCCGGCGTCTCGCCGAAGGGTTCGGGCTTCACCGGCATCTCGTTCCACTACATCGTCGGCGACCACGACGCCGTCGACCAGACGATCAAGCAAGCGCTGTCGGCCGGAGGCACGCTCGTGAGAGAAGCAGCCGCTAGTGAGTGGGGCGGCTATTTCGGCTACTTCGCTGACCCCGACGGCTACCTCTGGAAGGTCGCCTCGCCCGCGTGAGGAGTTAGTCCCCTGGATTGATCCTCGGGCAATCCATTCTTGTAGCGCTCCGTAACGCCGAGGATGCGAAACGACTACAAGAAAGTCGCGGCTGCTCGACCCGACTCCGCAGCCTAGTGAGCTAGATGCGCCAGTGCGCGCGCAACCACGTGCGGCGGCCGCAACCGGGACACTTCATATACGTGTGGTAGCGGCGCGGCAGCGTCACCGTAACCGGGAACGTCAGCCGTGGGATATCGCGGAAACGGACCGGAGACTCGCGCTTGCACGAAGAGCACTCCAACGCGAGCGTCCCCAACGGTCCCGGCCGCACGTTCGAGCCGCTGAACAGCGCGCGCTTCCCCAACGGGTCCGGCTCGCGCGACTGACGGAGGTGTTCCGCAAGCTGCTCGTCGATCAACTGCTTGTCCCAGTCGTGTGTGCTCACGCGATCAAACTCCTTGCGATCTCCCGGTACGCCAGTGCGCCGGGGTGCGTCGACGCGTAACGCAGGATCGACTTGCCCGCGCGCGGCGCCTCGGCGAAACGGATCGATTTGCGGATCGGGGGCTGCATCACCTCGAGCGAGTATCGGCGGCCCACGTCATCGAGGATCTGCCGCGAGTGCTGGGTCCGCGGGTCGAACATCGTGGCGATGATCCCGCGCACGGCAAGATGCTTGTTGGTGATGCGCCGGACGTCTTCGATCGTTTCGAGCAGCTGGCCGACCCCGCGGTGCGACAGCGCCTCACACTGTAGCGGGATGATGACCTCGTCGGCCGCGGTCAGCGCGTTGATCGTGAGGACGCCGAGCGACGGCGGGCAGTCGATGAGGATGTAGTTGTAGTGGACCTCGATGTCCTCGAGCGCCGTCTTCACGGCGTATTCGCGGCCGGTCCGCGTGAGGAGGTACGCCTCGGCGCCCGCGAGGTCGATGTTCGACGGCACGACGTCGGCCTCGGCGAGCTGGTGGATCGTCTTGCCGATGGGGACGCGGCCGACCAGCACGTCGTGGATCGTCACGTCGAGCGAATCGGGATCGAGTCCGAGCGAGTAGCTGAGCGACGCTTGCGGATCGAGGTCCACGAGCAGGACGCGCGCGCCCGTTTCCGCGATCGCAGCACCGAGGGCAACGGCCGAGGTTGTTTTGGCGACGCCGCCCTTTTGATTGGCGACCGCGATGGTACGAGCCACTATTTCCCGCTCCCCTCGGCGTGTGAACCGGCCAATACTCCCCCAACGTCGAACACCATGCAACCTGCAGCGGGTGACTCCGGCGTCAGAGTGGGAAAACCGAGCGCGGGCTTACTTCTGCAAGCGCGAAAGGCGCTCGCCTGCAGCGCGTAGCGTATCGAGTTTCTTGCAGAAACTGAACCGCAACTTCGTGCGACCCAGCTCCGGTTCTTTGTAGAAGCTCGAGCCGGGAACGCTTGCAACGCCGATCGTTTCCGTTAGCGAACGCGCGGCGGTGACGTCGTCGTCGTAGCCCAGCGATGAGCAGTCCGTCATGATGTAGTACGCGCCGTACGGTTTGTACGTTTTGAACCCGGCGCCTTCCAGGATGTTGAGCATAAGGTCACGCCGCTCGAGATATTGGTCTCCCAGGGCCGTGTAGTAGGCGTCGGGCAAGTTCAGCGCGACGACGCCGGCCTCCTGGAGCGGCGCCGCAGCGCCCACCGTGAGGAAGTCGTGGACCTTGCGGATGCCGCTGGTCAGCTCCGGCGACGAGATGCACCACCCGACGCGCCAGCCGGTGACCGAGTAGGTCTTGCTCATCGCGTTGATCAGGATCGTGCGGTCCTCCATGCCCGGGATCGTGATCAGCGGGATGTGGACGGTGCCTTCGTAGGTCATGAACTCGTAGATCTCGTCGGTGATCGCGACCACGCCCCACTTCTGGCATAGCGCGGCGATCTGCTCGAGCTCCGCGCGCGTGAACACCTTGCCCGTTGGGTTGTTCGGCGAGTTGATGATGATCGCACGCGTGCGCTCGTTGAAGGCGGCCGCGAGCTCGGCAACGTCGAAGTGCCAGTCGGGCTCGTGCAGCGTGACGAATCGCGGCGTGGCACCGGAGAGGATCGCGTCGGGACCGTAGTTCTCGTAGAAGGGCTCGAACACCACGACCTCGTCGCCGGGGTCGATCACCGCCAGCGCCGCCGACATCATCGCTTCGGTCGAGCCGCACGTGACGCAGAGCTGCGTCTCGGGGTCGACGGCGACGCCGTAGGTGCGCGCGAACTTCTCGGCGATGGCGTCACGGAACGGCTTGGCGCCCCACGTGATCGCGTACTGGTTGATGTCGGCGTCGATCGCCCGCTTGGCAGCCTCTTTGATCTCTTCGGGCGCGGCGAAGTCGGGGAACCCCTGCGCCAGGTTGATCGCGTTGTGTTTGATCGCGAGCCGCGTCATGTCGCGGATGACGGACTCGGTGAAGCTCGCCGCCTTCTTCGATACTCGCATGCTCGAACCGTACACCGACTCGCGGCTCTGTGGCTTTCACGTGACCACGGTGAGCGCGATCAGGCGTCAGGCGCGCCGAACCTCACGTTCATCCGCAGGCGCGCTGATCGGTCGCGCCGGCACGGCCTTCAACGCCACACTTCGATCCAACACGCTGAAACTGAAGATCAGTACGGCCAGCCACACCAGAACCGTTCCCAAGAGACCCGTGTACGCGACCACGGCAGGCCAGGCTGCTCCGCCGTGCGACTCGCGCGTCAGCAGCTTCGACGCGCGCGCCATCGGCGCAGTCCGAATGGGCACGACGGGAATCACCGGC
>VAYV01000160.1 GCA_005883175.1 Actinomycetota bacterium | reverse complement strand
CCCGTCGTCCGTCGAGTTCTGCCACGAGCTCGGATTGGACTACGTGAGCGCGTCGCCGTTCCGCGTTCCGATCGCGCGCCTGGCAGCGGCGCACGCGGCGCTCGGTTCGGTGGAAGCGGCTTCCAAGTAAGCAGCCGCTTCCACGTAAGAAAAACCCAGGTCACAGGCTGCGCGCAGGATATCCGTGCTTCCACCGGGAAGAAGCTCGCGTATGTCACTATCGCGCATATGCCGGATGGTTATGTCGTGGCCCGTGATGTACCGTCTGCCCGGCTCAACCCCAAGCTCCTTCCCGTCGAATCAAATCATCGAGGATCCACAACGCGAGGAGTGAGATGAAAGCCGGCCGATTCCAGGGGCTCCGTACGTTGTTCGGCAGGCGTGACTTCGCCAAGCTTTGCATCGCGCAGGTCTTCGGAGGGATGGGAGAGTTCCTCGCCACCCTCGCCCTGATCGGGTTCGTGTACGACCGCACGCACTCGGCGTTCCTCAGCGGCGTCGTCCTCGCATCGCGGATCCTCCCCGCCGCGCTCATCGGCTCGGTCCTCAGCGCGTTCGTGGACCGGTTCGATCGCCGCAAGGTTCTCATCTTCTGCACGTTTGGGCGCGCGACGATCTACGGGATCCTTCCGCTCGTCGGGGGCGTCGCGCCGGTCCTCGCGCTGGCGTTTCTCGCCGAAGTCGGCACCCTCGCGTACATGGCGGCGCGCGACGCGACCCTTCCGCGGTTGGTTCCGGAGGAGTCGCTTCCGACCGCGAACGCTCTGTCCTTGATCACCGCGTTCGGCTCGATGCCGCTCGGCTGGGTCGCGTACACCGCGCTGACGTTCATCACGAGCAAGCTCGGCCATCCGGGCCAGGCCATCCCGTTCATCGCGGCCGCCGTGATGCTGTACACCGCCACGTTCTTGATCGGGAAGATCGCTTCGGCCGCCGGCGTCGCCGCGACGCCCGAGCCTGCGCACGGCCAGAGCCCGCGCCTTGCGAAGGGCGCGCTGCGCGCGGTCCTCGTGGCCGACCCGGTCCTGAAGAAGGTCGTCATCGGCGGCGCGATCATGGCGTGCTGCGGCGGCTCGCTCGTCACGCTCGGCATCTCGTACGTTCGCGGCACCTTGCACGCCAGCAACGCGGCGTACGGCGGGTTGATGGTCGCGTTCTGCTTCGGCGCCATGACCGGCGTCATCGCGCTGCAGCGCGCGCGCAAGCACATGACCCACGTCTTCCACCTCGGCGGCGGCACGATGGGGGTCATCCTGATCGCGATGGCGGTCTTCCCGTCGACCGTCGCAGCATTCTTCATGGCCTACCTGTTCGGCTCTGCGGTGGTCGCTGCCATGCTCGGTCTCATCACGATCCTCCAAGAGCGCGTGCACGACGCCGTTCGCGGCCGGATGTTCACGCTCGCTCACTCGTCGCTCCGCGTCGGCGCCGTGGCCGTCGGGCTGCTGGCCGCGTGGGGAGCCAAGATGCTCGGGAGCGGTCACGTCGTGTGGACGATGGACGGCACGCAGGTTGTGTTCTGCGCGACCGGTGTAACGCTGTTCGTCGCCGCGGCGTGGCTCCTGGGCGGGCGTGTGCGGCCCGCCGTTGCAGCCGCCGCCTGACGCGGCGCGCTTCGACAGTTTTTCCCACCCTTGACCTGCGCGAACGCGCGCTCCTACCCTGAGGTTCCTTCCTTCCTGGTCCGGCTCGCGCGGGCATCTTGTCGGCGCGCGCCCGTATGCTCGATAGTGGCCGCGTGTCGGTCGGGAGACGTCGTTGGGAAACACGGTCAGCGAAGAAACAGAACGCATCGAGCGACAGATCCTTGCTCCCTACGCGACGCTCGCGGCCGAGTCCAAGGGACGCGAGCGCGAAGAGATCCGCGATGAGCTGCGCACCGCGTTCCAGCGCGACCGCGATCGCATCATCCACTGCACGTCGTTCCGCCGTCTGAAGCACAAGACGCAAGTCTTCCCGCAGATCTTCGGAGAGGCAGAGGGGCGCGCGACGATCGGAGACCACTTCACGGTTCGTATGACGCACACGCTCGAGGTCCAGCAGATCGCGCGCACGATCGCGCGCGCGCTGCGCCTGAACGAGGACCTGACCGAAGCCGTTTCGCTCGGGCACGACCTCGGCCACACGCCGTTCGGTCATGTGGGTGAGGGCGTGCTGTCGAAGCTGATCGGGACGAAGTTCCACCATGCCGAGCAGTCCCTGCGGATCGTCGAGGTGCTCGAGAACGACGGCCGCGGGTTGAACCTGACGTGGGAGGTGCGCGACGGCATCGTGGGGCACTCGTGGGCGCTCCCCGCACCGGCGACGCTCGAAGCGTGGGTCGTGCGGTTCGCCGACCGGATCGCGTACCTCAACCACGACCTGACCGACGCGATGCGCGCGGGGATCGTTGGGTTGGACGACGTTCCCGAGCCGGCCCTGCGGACGCTCGGCCGCACGCACTCCGAGCGGATCAATACGCTTGTGATGGGCGTGGTCGACGCCAGCGCGGGGCGGGGCGTCGTCGATATGGCGCCCGACGCGTTCGAAGCGATGGATCAGCTCCGTCGCTTCATGTTCAAGAACGTGTATCTGTCCGACGTCGCCACGACCGATCGGGAAGAGGCAACCACCGTCATCCGGACGCTGTTCGCGCACTACGTCGCGACGCCGACGGCGATGCCCGAGATGTACCAGGCGATCCCCGGCGACGCGCGCACGCGCGCGGCCGACTACGTTGCCGGCATGACCGACAGCTACGCGTTCAAGCTCTTCCGCGAGCTCCCGAAGTGAGGACGGCCGGACGCATCCGCGACGCAGACCTCGAGGAGGTCCGCCGGCGCGCGAACCTGATCGACGTCGCTTCGGAATACATGCAAGTGAAGCGCGCCGGACGCCTCTACAAGGCGCTGTGCCCCTTCCACGCCGAGAAGACGCCGTCGTTCTCCTTGGACCCCGCCAAGGGCCTTTGGCACTGCTTCGGCTGCGGCGAGGGCGGCGACACCATCAGGCTCATCGAGAAGATCGAGAACTTGTCGTTCGTTGAGGCGATCGAGCGGCTCGCCCAGATGACCGGTGTGGATCTCCATTACGAGCAGCTTTCCGACGCCGACCGGGCCGCGCACCGTCGCCGCGCGCGCCTCGTGGACGCGCACCGCGAGGCCGCGGCTTACTACCACGAGACGCTGAAGCGCGCGTCGGAAGCATCCGACGCGCGCGCCTACCTCCTGCAGCAACGAGGGTTCACCAAAGAGACCCTGGAGCTGTTCCAGGTCGGCTTCTCGCTCCCGAAGTGGGACGCTCTCGTGACCCACCTCAAGGGCAAAGGATTTTCCGAGCAAGAGATCGCCGACGCCGGCTTGGGCGCGCGCCGCCAGGACGGCGGGCTGGTCGACCGTTTCCGCGGACGCGTGATGTTCCCTATCCACGACCTCACCGGCGACCCGGTCGCGTTCGGCGCGCGCAAGATGGGCACCGAGGATGGGCCGAAGTACCTGAACTCGGCCGAGAGCCCGATCTACAAGAAGTCCCAGGTGCTCTACGCGCTCAACCGCGCGAAGGGCGAGATCGTGAAAACCGGCCGGGGTCTGATCGTCGAGGGGTACACGGACGTGATCGCACTCCACCAGGCCGGGATCCAGACGGCCGTCGCGACGTGCGGGACGGCGCTCGGTCTCGAGCACCTGCGCGCGCTCCAGCGCTTCACGCAGGACGTCGTCCTCTCCCTCGACGCGGACGAGGCCGGCGGTCTGGCGGCGGAGCGGACGTACGACCAGATGATCGGCGACGCCCAGCAGATGGGCGTCACGCTCCGCGTCGTCGTGATGCCGCCCGGCGACGACCCCGCCGACTCGGTGGCCAAGACCGGAGCCGAAGGGTTCCACGCGCTCGTCGAGAAAGCCGTCCCGCTCCTCGAGTTCGTCCTCAAGCGCGAGGCGGCGCGGTATTCGGTCGGTGATGCCGAGGTGCAGGCGCGCGCGCTCACGTCGGGGCTCCGGCTGCTCG
>VAYV01000159.1 GCA_005883175.1 Actinomycetota bacterium | reverse complement strand
CGAAGGGCACGTTCAGCATCTTCGCGAGCGTCTGCGCCAGCAGCGTCTTCCCACAGCCGGTCGGGCCGAGCAGCAGGATGTTGGACTTCTGCAGCTCGACGTCGTTCGCGTTGTGCGCGCCCGCTTGGATGCGCTTGTAGTGGTTGTAGACGGCCACCGACAGGATCTTCTTCGCGTTGTCCTGTCCGATGACGTAGTCGTTCAGGAAGTCGTAGATCTCTTTCGGCTTTGGGAGCTCTTCGAGCTTGAGCTCGGTGGTCTCGGAGAGCTCTTCCTCGATGATCTCGTTGCAGAGGTCGATGCACTCGTCGCAGATGTAGACGCCCGGACCGGCGATGAGCTTCTTGACCTGCTTCTGCGACTTCCCGCAGAAGGAACACTTCAGCAGATCGCCGCCGTCACCGAATTTCGCCACCCGTTGCTCCCAGCTCCAGGAGCCGATCTGGCTCCGTCTTTACTACTTACGCACCTGCAACCGCGGCCACCTTCGACGCTTCTTCCAATGCAGAGCGACTGGTGATGACCTCGTCGATTATACCGTAGGCCTTTGCCTCTTCCGCCGTCATGATGAAGTCCCGGTCACTATCTTTCGAAATTTTTTCGACCGATTGGCCCGTGTGATCCGCAAGAATCTCGTCGAGCAACCTGCGGTAACGCAGGATCTCGCGTGCCTGGATCTCGATATCCACAGCCTGTCCACCGGCGCCACCCGAGGGCTGGTGGATAAGCACACGCGAGTGTGGCAGGCCGTAGCGCTTGCCCCTCGCGCCTGCGGCGAGGAGCACCGCGGCGGCGCTGGCAGCCTGGCCCATGACGATCGTGGAAACGTCAGGCTTGATGTACTGCATCGTGTCGTACATGGCCAGTAACGCGGTGATCGAGCCGCCCGGCGAGTTGATGTAGATGTTGATGTCCTGATCGGGGTTCTCGTGCTCGAGGAACAAGAGCTGCGCGTTCATCAAGTTGGCAACGTTGTCGTCGATGTCGGTGCCCAGGAAGATGATGCGGTCCTTGAGCAGGCGCGAGTAGATGTCGTAGGAACGCTCGCCTCTGTTCGTCTGCTCGACGACCACCGGGACTAGATAGTTCTGCATATCAAGCTCCTAATTCTGGGGACTGGTTCTCGACGTCCGCGCGGGGCTCCTCAGCCGGCCCACCGGCCTTTGGGTCGCCCTGCCCGCCGTCGGTCTGGTCCTCGTCTTTCACTTCGGCTTTTTCGACGAGCAGATTCAGTGCCTTCCTTCGGATGATATCACCGGCTAATGCCTTCAACCGGCCGCGTTCTCCCAGCTCTTTGGCCAGTTGGTCGGGGTCGGTGCGCAACGTTTCGGCGTGATATCGAACCTCTTCACGAAGCTCCTCTTCGGATACCTGGAAGCCCTCACGGCGGCCCACCTCTTCCAGGATGAGCTGCGCGCGCACGTTGCGATCGGCTTGACCCCGCAGATCGGCCTCGATCTGTTCCTCCGTCAGGTTCTGTGATGTCAGGTATTGATCGAGCGTCAAGCCCGCCGTGCGCAGCTGCTCTTCCAGCCGCTGGAGGCGGTACGCCATCTCCGACTGCACGAGCGACTCGGGAGCCTCGACCTCGACGTCGTCCAGCACTTGCTCGAGGATCCGGTTGCGAACCTCCGCGTCGGCTTGCACCGCCTTGATCTTCTCGATCCGCTGCGCCAGATCGGCGCGCAGCTCGTCGAGCGTCTCGAACTCCGACGACGTCTTCGCGAACTCGTCGTCCAGCGGAGGAAGCTTCTTCTCACGGACTTCTTTGACGAGCACCTGGAACGTGACTTCCTTCCCCGCGTGCTCGCCGCCGAGCCCTTCGGGGATCGTCGCGTTGAACTTCACGATGTCGCCGGTCCGCTTCGCGGCCAGCTCGTCGTCGAGCTCTTTGACCGGCCACGCCGAGCCCAGCTCGTACAGCTGGTCGTTGCCGGAGAGCTCGGCTATCTCGTTGCCGTGGAGCGTCGTGTGGATATCCACGAGCATGTAGTCGCCGGCGCGCGCGGGACGCTGTACGGGCTCGAGCGTGGAGAACCGATCCTGCATGCGCTTCAGCTGATCGTCGATCTCCTCCGGCGTCGCTTTCGACGACGGCCGTGTGGTCGACAGCATGGCGAAGTCGGGCAGCTCGATCTCCGGTCGCACTTCGACGGTGGCCTCGAACGAGAGGTCCGCGCCGAGGTCGTAGCTCGTCACTTCCACCTGCGGTGGTGCGACCGGCGCGAGCGTCTCTTCCTCGGTGGCCTTCTGCAGCAGCTCGGGGATCGCTTCGCGCAAGACGGCGTCGCGCAGCGCTTCGGCTCCCAATCTCGTCTCGAGGACCTTGCGCGGCACGTGGCCTTTGCGGAAGCCGGGGACCTTGACTTGGTTCGACAGCGAACGGACGGCGCGCTGAACGGCCGGCTCGACCTCTTCCGAGGTCGCTTCAACCTGAACGCGCACTTTGGAAGCGCTGTCGCGAGTGAGGGAGGTCTTCATGGTGAGAACCGCGGATTATAGCCGCGTGGTAATGGCATCGCCCGAGGCTATGCTTGGCGTTCGCGGGGCGTAGCGCAGCTTGGTTAGCGCGCCTGCTTTGGGAGCAGGAGGTCGCCGGTTCGAATCCGGCCGCCCCGACCGGCTGCTCGTCGTGAGGAAGGAAGTTCGTTGTGAGCTCGAGCATGCCAGCCGGCAGCGTCCAAGGCGAGCTCCGCCGCCGGTACCGGCGCATGCGCCCGGGCTGGCAGCCGGCCGCCACCCTGTTTCGTGAGATGGTGCGCTCGGCGGCGCCGGCGTCCGGCCGCGTCTTGGACGTCGGGGCCGGCCGGAAGGACTTCCCGCTTGACGACGCACCCGGGCTTCAGTTGTTCGGGGTCGATCCGGACGCGACGGCCATCGCCCACCACGACACGCTTTCCTTGCGAGCAGCCGCGCGCGGCGAGCGGCTGCCGTTCCAGGACGGCGCGTTCGATCTGATCTGCAGCGCGTGGGTGCTCGAGCACGTCGATGCCCCGCGCGCGTTCGTGCGCGAGATAGCGAGGGTCTTGCGACCGGGCGGCCGTTTCGCGTTCGTGACGCCCAACGGACGGAATCCCGTGACGTGGGTGATCCGCGCGATCCCGAACCGGCTCCACCCATCGATCATGCGACGGGTGCAGCACCGCGATGTCAAAGACACCTATCCCGTCCGCTACCGCATCAACACGCCACGGACCGTCGACCGCATCATGGGTGAGGCCGGCCTCGTCCGCGAGCAGCTCGTGCTTAACGGCGATCCGACCTACCTGGCGCTCGGCGCGCGCTCGTTCCGTGCGTGGGCGGCGCTGGAGCGGGTCTTCGACCTGCCCGGGTTGTCTGGCGCGCGCGTCCATCTCATCGGGCTCTACCGCAGGGCCTGAAGCCAGGGCCACCGTTAGAATGGCTCGGCGCACCGCGCGGGTGTAGCTCAATGGTAGAGCTCGAGCCTTCCAAGCTCGTGGTGCGGGTTCGATTCCCGTCACCCGCTCAGAGTTGACGTCCCTTCCCCGAAGGTATGAGTAGAATTACACTGTTGTGATTCGAGGGGGCGGGATCTGAAGGGCTTCCATAAGTTCCTGGCGACGATGATCGTCGTGGTCCTGGGCGCTGGCGTCGTCGCGATAATCGTCAAGAACGACCGGACGACGTCGACGGCGTCGCCCCCACCCCGTACGTCGGTCTTCGACACGCCGGCACCCAGCGCCACCGTCCAGGCATCGCAGCACACGGAAGCGCCGAAGAAATCCGTTCGGATGAACCATCCCGACGAGCTGTCGAACGTGCCGCCGATGCCGGTTACCGGTGTGGCCGCTCGATATCCGATCGGGGTCGTTTTGGTCCTCGCCGCGGGTGCTGTTGCTTTGTGGCTCCGAAGAGTCGCCGGCGCGTAAAGCGGCCGGCCCGGAAAAGCCCCACTGATAAACTTGGGCGTTGCGCGCGCCCGTAGCTCAGGTGGATAGAGCAGCTGCCTTCTAAGCAGCGGGTCGGGGGTTCGAGTCCCTCCGGGCGCTCCAACAGGCCCAAATGCATTTCCGGCCATCCGTAAATCTTGTGCAGCTGATAACTCCGGCGATCCGTCATCCAGTGTGCGCGGATAACTTCAGGACTAACGGTGCTACCGACATCTCATCGTCAGCGCGACGGCGATGAGCCAGTGCTCCTGCTTTAGCTGGTGGGTGTCAGCGTGAGCGACCAGGCGTCTCCGTCGGCAACCGGACCGACGTTGAACGTCACCATCGGGCCCCTCGACGTATCGACGATCGCGACCGGCGCCAGAGCGCGTGTCGAGGGTCGCGATATTGCGGCGATCGAGGTTCCCGGGATCCGCATCACGCTCACGGAAACGTGTCCGGTCCTCCATGGGACGCGGACGGTTACCCGCGTCGTCAGCGAGCCGCCCAGCGTCGCCCATGGGAAACGCGACGCGCATCGGGGGTCCTGGATGCAGCCGCGTCCATAGCCGAATAGCAATCGGACGTGTGATCGATCGGCGTCCATGG
>VAYV01000032.1 GCA_005883175.1 Actinomycetota bacterium | reverse complement strand
GAACAGCACGTCGTCGTCCATCAGCGCATCGAGCGGCAGGTTCGCGTCGTAGTCGTACGGTGCTTTGACCAACGCGTGCGTCGCTTCGGGCTTGACGCCTGCGCGCTTCGCCACCTCGCTGAAGAGCACGCCGTCCCACGCGTTGTCGAGCTTGGACCACGCGGTCACGCAGTGGATGTCGCTCGTGATCGACACCTGCGGGAGTGCGCGGAACTCGTCCCACGTCCACTCGGCGCCGTCGCACAGCCCGGTGCACCGGAACAGCCACGTCGCCGGGTCGAAGGGCGGGATCGGGCTGGCCGACAGCACCGGCCACCCGCGCGTCAGGTGCTGGCCGGGCGGGATGCGCGCGGCCATCGCAGGATCTTTCTTCCGGAACATCAGCCCGCAACCTCGAACCGCGCGATGTCCGAGCGGCGTGTCTCGATCTGCGCGCGCAAGCCGTCGGCGGCCTTCTGTTCGAGCTGCCCCGTGAGCGCCTCGGCTTCGTCCAGCACTGCGCGCGCTTGCGCGTATGCGGTCTGTGGGTCGCGGTTCTGTGCGTATTTCACGAGCTCGTCGGCGCGCTGAACCAGCTTCCACACCGCCGCCGGATCGGTCGCCATGCCCGGAATGCTAACGCGCGGGAGTCCCGGGAGGGTTCCCGGCACCCGACGTCGAAGGAAGCAGCCCGTGACTCGAAAAATACCCGCCCTCCTCGTTGCTCTGGTCGTTGCGGCGCTTCCCGCGACCGGGCGAGCCGCCGCGTGGACCGCACGTCCGGCGCAATACCCCAAGGTTGCGGTCGAGCGCGATGTCCCGATCAAGATGAGCGACGGTGTGACGCTGTTCGCCAATGTCATACACCCCGCGAACGCGAGCGGCGTCGCGGTTCCCGGCCGGTTCCCGGTTCTTCTCACGCAGACTCCGTACAACAAGCTCGCGACCGGGCTGAACTTCGAAGATGACTACCTCGTGCAGCGCGGGTACGTCCAGGTGATCGCCGACGTGCGCGGGACCGGCAGCTCGGAAGGTGCGTGGACGTCGTTCGGCGCGCGCGAGCAGCGCGACGGCTACGAGCTGGTGGAGTGGGCGGCGTCGCCGAAGCGCTCATGGTCGAACGGCCGCGTCGGCTTGCACGGCACCTCGTACGGCGCGATCAACCAGATCCTCACCGCTGCGCAGCATCCGGCCGGGTTGCGCGCGGCGTTCCCCATCGTGCCGATGAGCGACTCGTATCGCGACGTCGCCGTCACCGGTGGGCAGTTCGACGTGTCGTTCATCCCATCGTGGCTGGGTTTGGTCACTGCAGCGGGGGAGCTGCCCCCGACGTATACGCCGACCAACCCGTCCGAAGCCGCCGGCGTGATGGCCTCGCACGCGCAGAACGTGACGGCGTTCCAAGCGAACCTCGTCGCGCAAGGCATGGTCGGCGGCGACCCGATCTTCGACGGACCCTTCTATCGCACGCGGTCACCGATCGAAGTGATCGACAAGGTTCGAGTTCCGACGTTCATCGTCGGTGGCTGGTACGACCTGTTCCAGCGCGGCGAGCCGCTGCTGTATCAGCACCTGGCGCGCAACGGCGTGCCGACACGGTTGCTGATGGGACCGTGGTACCACACGTCGGCCAGCCTCGATCCGGGCTTGCCCGCCGATGGAGTGCCGTCGATCGACGATCTCGAGCTGCGCTGGATGGATCACTACGTGCGCGGCGTTCAAGACCCGACGCTTAACAAGGACATCGCGCCGGTGACGGTGTTCCGGCTCGGCTCGGGTCACTACACGCGCTTCACGTCGTGGCCGCCGAAGGACACTGCGTTCGCGCCGCGCTACCTCACCGGGAACGGCCTTTCCGGCGGCTCGCTGATCGCCGGCGCGCGCGGCGCGAGCGGATCGGACGTGGTTCCGTGGGTCCCGACCGCGGGCTTGTGCTCACGGTCGCTCGCGCAATGGACCGCAGCAGGAACCATGCAGGGATGTGAGAAGGATCAGCGCCTTAACGACTTCATGGGCCTTCACTACGACATGCCGGTGACGAGGGACACGCGACTCGCCGGCCCCGCGAGCATGCACCTGTTCCTCACGACGAACGGACGGGACGCCCCCCTCACGGTTCGGCTTGAGGACGTCGCGCCGGACGGGACCTCGACGCAGATCTCCGCCGGTTGTAACCTCCTCTCGATGCGCGCGCACACGATGTCCAAGACGGTCAAGGCCGGCAGCTGGATCGTCCAGCCCTACCACCCGTTCACGAAAGCGTCGGTCTTGCCGACGCCTTCAGGAAAGGTGATGGAGTTGTGGGTCGAGATCAACCCGACCACCGCGCTCATCGCCGCCGGGCACACCTTGCGATTGGCGATCCAGCAAACGGACACGCCACACCTCTCGCCGTCGATCCCGGAGCAGATGTCGATCCTCGGCAACATGTTGACGATCCTGCACGATCCAGCGCATCCGTCGGCCGTCGTGCTGCCGCTCGAGCGCTAGAACCGCTTACACCGTCGAGCACCCTGGGGTGACATCCATCTAGTCCTGGTCGGCCATGCGCTTGCGTCGCGTGGATGCCGATGACCAGGTGCGAACCCAAACGGAGGGCCCATGGACGACGACTACAGGATCGACCAGGGGCGAGAGGCGACGGCCGTTCAGGACGCGTTCATCGACGGCGCGGAATCACTCCTGAACGAGCTGAGCGTAGCGTTCGACGATCCGACCCCACCCAAGCCGCCACCGGCGCCTGTGGAATCACTCCTGAACGAGTTGAGCGGAGCGTTCGACGATCCAACCCCACCCAAGCCGCCAGAGCCATCTGTGGAAGTGGCGGCCGTGCCTCCCGAGGAGACGCCCGTGAGCTCACCGCCTCGCATCGACCCGCCGGCGATGATCTGGAAACCGTCGCGCCGCGCGCGCTTCAAGCTTCGCCTTCGTTAGCCGTCGACGCCGACCCAGCGCTCGCCGCCGGCAAAGATCTCTTTCTTCCATATCGCGGCATCGGCCTTGATCCGGTCGATGAGCCAGCGGGCACCCTCGAACGCTTCGCCGCGGTGCGCAGCGGCGCACGCGACGACGACGCTCGGTTCGCCGACGGGAACGACGCCGATGCGATGGACCGCCACGACGCCGCCGAGACCGAACCGCTCGACGGCTTCACCGGCGAGCGCGCGCAGCTGCGTCGACGCGCGCTCTTCGTACGCTTCGTACTCCAGGCGCTCTACGTCGCGCCCTTCGCTCGGCGACCGCGTGGTTCCTTCGAAGGTCACGACCGCGCCGCAGTCGGTCCGCCAGATCTGCTTGATGAGCGAAACGACGTCGAGCGGCCCGTCGCGCAGCCCCGTCACGATCACCGGGTCGTTCACGCCTTCAGCATCTCCACCGCGTGCGGCAGGATCCCGATTACCGCGTCGAGGCATTCCTGCACCGCCTTCGGCGAACCGGGGAGGTTCACGATCAGCGTCGCTCCGCGCGCGCCGGCGACCTGACGCGACAGAGCCGCCATGGGGGTGCTCGCCATCCCTGCGGCGCGCATCGCTTCGGCGATGCCCGGCGCTTCCTTGTCGATCACGCCCTGCGTCGCTTCCGGCGTCACGTCGCGCGCTCCGAGGCCGGTGCCGCCCGTGGTGAGGATCAGATCGATCGCGCCGCCGTCGGCCCAGTCCTTCAGCGCAGCTTCGATCTCGGTGCGCTCGTCGGGAACGATGGCGCGCGCGACGACCTCGCCGCCGGCGGCGACCACAAGCTGCTCGACCAACGGGCCGCCTTCGTCGGGACGCTCGCCGCGCGCGCTGCGGTCGCTGATCGTGAGCACGGCGACCTTCACTCGAACGTCACCGATCCGGACTTCCCGCCGGATTTCGCGACGATTCGCAATCCTTCGACGCGCATGCGCGGGTCTTCGGTCTTCGCCATGTCGTACAGGCTCAGGGCGGCGATCGCGCACGCGGTGAGCGCTTCCATCTCGAAACCGGTTCGGTCCAGGCCGCGGACCGTCGCGCGCACTTCGATCGCGTCGTCTCCGACGGGCGCCGTGGTCACGTCGACGAACGTCATTCGCACGGGGTGGCACAGCGGGATGAGCTCGGGGACGCGTTTCGCGGCGAGCATCCCTGCCACCTTCGCGGGACCGACGGCGTCGCCCTTGGCGACCGCGCCGGTGAGCAGACGGTCACGCGTCGCCGGCTCGCAGACCAATCGGCACGCGGCGGTCGCTTCGCGCTTGGTTTCTTCCTTGTCGCCGACGTCGACCATGTGGAAGTCCATCTCGAGCACGCGCGCGAACCGATCGCCGTATCGCTCGGTCGCGATCTTCAGGGCTTCGCCGAGTGTCGAGGCGTCGACGTCGAGCACGCGCGCGCCGGCCGCCTCCCGGATCGCCGCGAACAACAAGAGCCGGGGCATCAGATCATCTCCACCGTGACGTCGGCGCCTTCCGGAAGCCCGCAGGGCGGAACGATCGCGAACCCGTCGGCCGGGATCAGGTTGGAGAGCACGACGCTGGATTGCGCCGGCAACGGCACTGCGGTCTCGCCCTCCAGTCGAACGCGGCAGAACAGCGTCCTCGACGGCGAGCCCTTCACCGCCGCAGCCAGGCGCGCGCGCGCCGAGGGCGGATCGACCGATCGAGCAGCCATCGCTCGGATCGCGCGCGCAACGAAAACGTGCATCCCGACGAAGGCTGAGCCCGGGTTCCCCGGCAGCCCGAGCACCGGTGTGCCCTCGAAGCGTCCGAACGCGACCGGCTTCCCGGGCTTGATCGCGATGCGCCACAACGAGAGGTCACCCTCGGCTTCGAGGATCGCCCGGATCCAGTCGTGCTCGCCGACGCTTGCGCCGCCGGTGGTCACGATGAGGTCGGCGTGACGAGCGACCTGGCGCAGCCAGGCCGCGATCACTTCGGGCTCATCGCCGATCAGCGCGGTCGCGTCGATCTCGGCGCCGGCGCGCGCGCACATCGCCGCGAGCAGCGAGCGGTTCGCGTCGTACACGTGCCCCGGCTCAAGTGCATCGCCTGGCGCGGCCAGCTCGTCGCCGGTGGACAGGATCGCGACGCGCGGGCGCCGGTGCGCGAGCACTTCGGTTAACCCGAGGGAAGCGATAACGCCGACGTGGATGGCTCTCAGCTCGGTGCCCGCGGGAACCACCTCGTCGCCGGCGCGAACGTCCTCGCCGGCAGGGCGAACGTGTTTGCCCTTCGACGTCTCGCCGAGCACGAGGACCTCAGTCTCGCGTCGTTCGGTGTCCTCCCACGGAACGACGGCATCCGCGCCGGGCGGCAGCGGAGCGCCGGTCATGATCGTCGCCGCGGTGCCTGGGCCGATCTCGACCTGCGGGTCGCTGCCGGCGGGGAGGTCGTCGATCAGCCGGAGGACGGCTCCGGGCTTCGCGTCCGCGGCGCGCACCGCGTAGCCGTCCATCGCCGAGTTGTCGAAACCCGGAACGTCGAACGCGGCGACGATCGGCTCGGCCAAAACGAGCCCCAGTGCGCGCTCCAACGGAACGGCTTCGGGCGGCAATGCGGAGAACGCCGAGACGATCTGGTCGAGGGCGTCGCGATAGGGGACGAGCGGCCGCTCGAGCTCTTCCTTCGTGACGGTCCGCTTACTCACTGCTCGCCTTCCGTTGCACGACGGCAATGGCCTGCTCGAGCGGAACACCCCGGCTCGACAGCATCCCGAGGACATAGCATAGAAGTGGAGCGTAGATGCGCTCGCCGCTCGAATGCGAGGCAACGCGCGCGACATCGAGCAGGGCGCGCACCGTGTCCGGCGACAGCTCGAGCATGCTCACGTCGACGCCGGTCTCGTCCGCGAGAGAGGTCGTGATCTGATCCAGCCACGTCACCCTGCCGGCCTCCTTCTAACGGGAGGCGCGTCGCGCCGCATGCGTCGCGACAAAGCGACGATCGACTTCGGCGGCATCGGGCTCGCCGTGCGCGTGGCGCGCGCGCTCTCGCACGTAGCGTACCCAGTCCTCGCGGTCGGCATCGAGGCCGGCACGGGACTTCCGACGGTCGACGACCCCCGCGAAGGGCCGCTCGTGGCCTTCGTCGAAGGCGCCGACGCGCTGCGCGCGCGCGGCCACGACGGACCGATCCTGCTGTGCGCGTGCGATATCCCGTTCGTCGAGCCGGCCCTGCTCTCGCACATCGCAGGCTCGGTGGACGGGTTCGACGCCGCGATCCCGTACGTCCGGGGTCGCGAGCAGCCCCTCGCCGCGTGCTACGCGCCGTCGGCGGTCGCGATCGCGCGCTGGCTGATCGCCGACGAAGCCGACGCGATGCGGGACCTGCTCCGCTTGCTCAACGTGAACCGGTTGATCGACGACGAGTGGGATCACATCGCGCCGTCGTGGTCGCTCGCCGACCTCGACACGCCGGGAGCCCTGTTGCGCGCGAAGCGGATCCTGCGCGGCCCCGCGTAGACGTTGAACGAGTCCCCGCGCACGAATCCGACGAGCGTCATGTTCAGTTCGTCGGCCAGCGCGACCGCGAGCGATGACGGGGCCGACACGGCGCTTACGATCGGGATGCCGGCGGTCGCCGCCTTCTGCATGATCTCGAAGGACGTGCGCCCGCTCACCTGAAGGATCCGCTCTGCCGCCGGGACGGCGCCGTCCATGACGAGCTTCCCGACGAGCTTGTCGACCGCGTTGTGACGCCCGACGTCTTCACGCAGCAGCAGGAGTTCCCCGTTCGTGTCGAACAGCCCGGCCGCGTGCAATCCACCCGTGCGCTCGAAGATGCGCTGGCGCGCGCGCAGCTTCTTCGGAAGCGTGTTGAAGATCTCGTGGTCGACCTCCGGGCCGTCTTGGATAGGATCCGATTGAACCCGCACTGCATCGAGTGACGCCTTGCCGCAGACGCCGCACGATGAGGTCGTGTAGAAGTTCCGCTGCATCTGGTCCGCGTCGAAGGGGGCGCCGTCCGTGAGTTCAACCGTTACCTGGTTATAGAGCTGCTCCGCCGGGCCGCTCGCGCAGTAAGAAACCTTCGTGATGTGGGTGCGCGCGCGGATGAGGCCTTCGGAGTAGAGGAAGCCGGTCGCGAGCTCGAAGTCGTTGCCGGGCGTGCGCATGGTGACGGCGACTTGATGCTCGTGGCCGCGATGGCGGACGCGGATCTCGAGCGGTTCTTCGGTTGCCACCTCGTCGGTCCGTGTGCGCGCGTCGCCGGCGGGTGTGACGGAGACGATCTCGGTACGAACGGTCGGACCAGGGCGCGGCGTCTCGGGCGGCTTGCGGAACCCGACGTCGATGGGCCGAGACTCACTCATGTGACTGGAGTATGCCCCGGGGAAGCTCCTTGCCGCGAGACAATCCCACCACCAGCGATCTGATGCTGACCGTTTCGGCGACGGAAATCAGGGGCTTCCTGTGGGTGTCGGTGACTCGGCCGGTGTCACCGACGGCGATAGATCCGGTGATGGGGTTGTGGATGGATATGGATGTGTCCCCCATCCCTTGGTTTGGAAGGAGATCCAGCCGTTCTGCTCGCTCCCTCCGGGCGAACCGCATCTTCCCTTCGCGTGCACGTTCACGTACCAATTGCCTTCGCCTTGCACCTTCCATCGGATCGAACGCGTGAGCTTCCCACCTGTCAACGTCAATCCGGCGGCTGGCGTATCGCTGGCGCAGTCGTTCAACACCGGCAGGTGATCCCTGGTGACACTCATTTCGAACGCACAGCAATAGGGGTCAAAGGGGTTGTAGACCTCGGTCGTGATCGTGAGGACCTCACCAACGGTGGGTTCGGGATCGCTAAGGTCCGTCGTTATCGCGATGTGAACCTCGCGGGGTATCCCGGAAGCGGTAGGCGCACCAGAAGGACACGGTGCGCCCGGCTCGGTGTCGCACACGGAACTGGTTGGTCCCGAGACGGGAGTCTCGACCGAGGAGACGGACGGAGACGGCGATGCGGATGAGAAGCTCGACGTGGAGACCTCCGGTGAAGCGGTCGGCTCTGCGTGGAAGCCGGGCCTCGATGATTCCGAGGTTAGTGCGAATCCAAGGCCGACCGAGATCCCGGCGAGGATCAAAACGATGAGCGCAGTAGTGGTGACCGGTGACGAGAGTACGGCGCCAAAGCGAACACTCTGGCGAGCTCTCCGTACAAACGAGCGGAGTCTTTTCGGAGACGGCACCAGCAGGTCCCTTCAGGTTTTAGCTCAAGGCTTGGAGGTTCTCCCGAAGGGTAGCGAGGGTTGGCGAGGTCGCCAATAGCCTTTGAGGGCTGGCCGACGCCTACTTCTAGCCGCCGATCAAAGACATCGAGCGCTTCG
>VAYV01000031.1 GCA_005883175.1 Actinomycetota bacterium | reverse complement strand
ACTGACCTCAACAATCTCGTCCTGCTCTGTCGGCGGCACCATCGGATGGTGCATGAGGGCGGCTGGCAGCTCATACAAACGGATGACAAAAAGATCATCACGGTCGCCCCGACCATTACGTTCGGCTTGCCTCGGGGGCCCGACTAGGTACTTCCCTCGCGTACTTCGTTCCGGCTCCTCATCCCAACTTCGCGTGTTCTATTTATGTGGAGCGCCGCCGGATCGCCATCATCGTCAGCCCCTGGTTCCCGGTTCCACCGTCCGGTTACGGCGGCATCGAGCTCATGGCGTTCAACCTCGCGCGCGAGCTGTCGGGTCGCGGTCACCAGGTCACCATCTTCGGACGGCAGGGGTCGCGGGGACCGTTCGAAACGCTCGCGCTCGCGCCAGAGAGCTGGACTCACCAGCTCGGGACGCTCGATCAGATTCCGCGGGAGAACCTGTTCCTGTACCGGGCGTACGAGACGGTCCGCAGGCGCGCGTTCGACATCATCCACGACAACTCGGGCATAGGCGGCATCCTTGTCGCGGCGCAGGCGCGGCTTCAGGCGCCGGTCGTGGCGACGCTGCACGGGGCGCTGAGGGAATCAGAGGGCGACTTCCTGAGCGCGGTCGCGCGCCAGGTGCACCTCGTCGCCATCAGCCGCGCGCAGCAGGCGACGGTCGCAGGGGTGGAGTGGAGCGGCGTCGTGCACAACGCCATCGATCCCGCCGAGTACTCACCTATCACCAAGCCCGAGGAAAAAGAGAACTACCTCGTGTCGCTTGCGCGCATCAACCCGGACAAAGGGCAGCATGTCGCGATCGAGGTGGCCAAGCGACTCAACGTGCCGCTGGTGCTCGCGGGCAAGGTGGATGTGGAGGGGACGCGCTACTTCGAAGAGAAGATCAAGCCGAACCTCAACGAACACGTGACCTGGCGCGAAAACGTGCAGGGCAAGGAGAAGGCCGAGCTGCTGGCCAAGGCCAAGGCGTTGCTGTTCCCGATCCAGTGGGAGGAGCCGTTCGGCTTGGTGATGGCCGAAGCGAACGCGTGCGGCACGCCCGTTCTGGCGTTCCCGCGCGGTGCGGCGCCGGAAGTGATCGCCGACGGAGAGACCGGATTCTTGTGCGCCGACGCCGCCGCGATGAGCGAAGCCGTCGGGCGAGTCGAGGAGATCGATCCGCACGCGTGCCGCGCGCGCGTCGAGAAGATGTTCAGCGCGCAGGCGATGACGTCGGGGTACGAGGACGTGTACGCGCGCGTGCTCGCGCGCTAGCCGCGCCCGCGCCCGGCCAGCAGTGGCACCAGCATCTCGTCGGCCGTCATGCTCCCGTGCCCTGTGCGCAGCCGGACCTCTTGCGGCAGATCGGGGTCGATGAACGCGATCGGCTCGCGCGCGGCGAGCACCACGTCACCGACGCGCGCGACGACGTCGGGCTTCGGGCTCGGTCCGAGCCAACCTTCGTCGAGGAAGCGCTCGCGCGTGAACACCCACGCCCGCGCGCCGAGCAGCTCCTCCGCTGCCGCGGCCACCGCGTCCGGCGCGTCGGTGTGCACGAACCGTAGCCGCCCGTCACCGCTGTAGGAGTCGACGTCGTCGTTAAGGACGGCGAGCGACTGCCACGTATCGCGCGTCAGCGGCACTTGGCCGTGGTCCGCCGTCACGAGGACCGCGGCGTCGGACGGCAGCACGTCCAAGAGGTCACCAACAAGTCGGTCGACGAACGCGAGCTCGGCCGAGAAGAAGCCGTCGTCCATACCGCGGAGGTGCGCGATCAGGTCGATGCCGGCGTAATACGCGTAGACCATCTCTTCGCCGTTTCCGATCAGCCTGCGCGCGCGCTCGACGAGCATCGACGGCACGGCCCAGCCGTCGAAGCGCGCGCGTCCCAGGTGCGCGCGCGTGAAGCCGCCACCGCGGAACTCCGACTTCGTGATCACCGGCATCGAGCGTCCGCCGAACGCTGGATGGGGTTGCAGCGTCGCGGGATCAGGGGCCGGGTCGCCGTTCTCCATCTCCCAGCGCAACACGTTCAGCACGCCGGAATCGATGCGCATCCGGAAGCCGATGATCCCGTGCTCCGCGGGACTGAGCGACGTCGTGAGCGACGTCAGCACCGATGGCGTCGTCGACGGAACAACCGTTGTGATCGAGCCGCCTTCCATCGACGAGAGGACGGGAAGGAGCGCGCGGTTCCGTTCGATGATCCGCCAGCCGAGGCCGTCGACGAGGAGCAGCACCACTGCTCGCGCGTCCCGCGCCGCCTGCGGGAGCCAGCTTCGGTCGGACTCGCCGAGGACCGCCGGCACGATCCGACTGACGCACGCACCTTCGTACGCCGGCCGGACCGGCTCGGCAGACATCGCTGAGCTCAAGGATTCGGCTACTTGCCCTTGCCCTTCTTCGCGCCCTTGTCTTTCTTGGGCTTCTTGGCTTCCTTCTTGGGTTTGTCGCGACCCTTCGCCATGAGTCCTCCTCTATCGCGGTCGCCTCGATGCTATCGGCAAAGGCCCCTCCGATGGCACCGCTGTATAGAAAGAGGGACCTCCGAAGAGGTCCCTCTCGGGAGTCGATGTTGGTTAGTGGGCGTGTGCCTGCCCGGTCGCGCTTTCCGTCGAAGCCTTCTCAAGGCCCGTGGAAGCGTGCGAGTTCGCGTGCGTTTCCGCATTCGCGAGACCCGTCGACGTCGAGGCGTTCGCGGACGTGTTCGCACCGTTCTGCGGCGCATTCGGCTTCGTGCAGCCAACCGTCGGGTTCCAGCCCTGGCCGCCGTTCTCCGATGCGGTCTTGGCGTTGGCCGCGACGCACTGGCCGAATGTTGCGTTGGCGTTCGGGCTCGGCGTCGACGCCGGATGAACGTCGTTGTTCTTGGCGTTGGTCGATCCGGTCGTGACGTTGGCCGTTGCGCTGACCGCGTGGCTGTTCGCCTTCGACGGCAACGAGACTGCGGCGAATGAAGCGGCGCCGGCCGATGAGAGCGCGAGGGCGACGAGGGTCGCCCGAACGATCATGCGTGTCGTCATAGAGTGCATCCCTCCTTTGGAAGTGGAAGCGCCCGCGGGTACGGATGGGATACGCGAAAGTTGATCGACAAACGTGTTATGTAGGGCGTTTACTGAGATTTAATGTCGATCGCGACCGGAAGGGCCGTCTGAGCCCACTCTTCGAGCCCATCCTCCCGGTGCGCGTACTTCGTAGGGATCAGCACCCGCGCTATTGCCGCCTCGTCCGGTTCCGTGACCATACGTCCCACGCCGCGATACGCGTGCTCGCCGATCTTTACGACAGCGGAGGAGTCGGCGACGATGTTCTGCACGAAGTCCGCGCGCTCGCCGCCTCCGGCGAGGATGTACAGCGAGTTGTCGTGGGCGGCGAACCAGATCTCGATCGTGTGCGGCTTCCCCGTTCGTCGTCCGACGGTCGTGACGTAACAGAACTCTTCTCGGTCCAGCTCTTGATCGTTCATCACCGTTCGCGCGCGACCAGCTCCAGCACGCACACCTCCGGGCGGCACGCCAACCGGAACGGCGCGTACATCGACGTTCCCAGGCCGGCGCTGACGTGCAGCCACGAGTCGCCGAGCCGGTGAACGCCGCGCGCCATCTTCCGCGGCAGATCGCTGTTGGTGACGAGCGCGCCGAACCACGGGAGGCACACCTGCCCGCCGTGCGTGTGGCCGCATACGATCAAGTCGTACCCGCGGTCGGCAAGCGCCTCCGCCACGTCGGGGGAGTGCGCGACGGCGAGCCGGAAGCCGTCACCGCTGCGCGCGCGCGCAACGGACAGATCGGCGCGCCCGATGTGCTCATCGTCGAGGCCCAGGACGTCGATCCCCTCCACGCTCGTCGCCGTGTTGTTGATCAGACGCCATCCGCGCGCGTTCAAGCCCTCGACGAGGTCTCGCCACGGATTCGGCTTGCCGTAGATCAACCGCCGCTTCTTCAGGAAGTACCGCACCGGGTTCTTCGGCTTCGGTCCGTAGTAATCGTTCGACCCAAGGACGTACAGCGCGCCGTCGCGCGCGCCGATCGCCGTGACGGCATCCACGGCGGCGTCGTTCGAATG
>VAYV01000030.1 GCA_005883175.1 Actinomycetota bacterium | reverse complement strand
GCCTTTCCCGTTTCACACGGTTCAATCATGAAGTCTGTTGTGCGAGGGCTCTGCGCGCAGGGTTCGTGGGCAGCCAGAAATAGATGAGCGCTCGCAAGGCCGGAACGCAGCTCAGGGATTGAACGGGGAGCGCGGGCCCGCCAGCTCGGCGCGGTACCACTCGATCGTCTCGGCCAGACCCTCCGCCATCGTGTGCGCGGGCTTCCACCCGAGGAGGGTTTTCGCCTTCGTGTTGTCGCACCGCATCTCCATGATCTCCGCCGGGCGCTCCGGAAGCGCGCCGAACTTCGGCGTGATCGGGTTGCCCATGAGATCCAGGATCGTGGTGGCGAGGTCACGCATCGAGATGTCTTCGCCGCACCCGATGTTGATGACCTCTCCTTCGATGCCCGGGGTGACGGCTGCTCGGACGAAACCGTCGACGAGGTCGGTGACGTAGTTGAACTCGCGTGTCTGCCGGCCTTGGGTCATCGCCAGCTCTTGGACGCGCACCGCGCGCGCGATGATCTCGGGGATCACCCGGTCGGGCGTCTGGCCGGGTCCGTACGCGTTGAACGGCCGCAGCATGACGAGCGGCCATCCGTAGCTGCGGTGGAACATGCGGCAGAATCGTTCCGCCCCGTACTTGCTCACTGCGTAGGGAGAGATCGGGTTCACGATCGCGTCCTCGCGGAACGGCGCCGGGATATCGCCGTAGATCTCGCTCGTACCGAAGTTGAGGAAGCGTTCGTAGCCGACGTCGTGCAGCGCTTCGAGCAAGCTCACCGTTCCTTGCACGTTCGTCTGGATGCACTCGTCGACACGCGTCCACGACTTCCCGACGTGCGTGAACGCCGCCATGTGAAAGATCACTTGCGGCTTCACGTTGCGCGCGACCGAATCCATCGCGCTGCGGTCGACGACGTTGCCCTCGTGGATCGTGATCTTGTCTTTGAAGTCGAGCAGCCGTCCGGGGAACAGCGACGACACTTCGCTCGTCAGGACGTGAACGTCGGCCTCCTCGTCGACGAGGCGATGCACGAGGTGCGCGCCGATGAAGCCGGCGCCACCGGTTACGAGGACGCTGGCGTTCCGGAGCGTGTCCACGGTCCCTTCCCTTCCACGACGAGTGCCGTCAGCTCGAGTGCATCTTTATAGGTGTCCATGGACTTCCAAAATCCACGGTGTTGGTACGCGTAGAGGGCACCCTCGGCGCCGAGCGCTGGCAGGACGTCACGCTCCAGGTCCTCCCCGGCCCAGTGCTCGAAGGCGGCCTGGTCGAATACGAAGAAGCCGCCGTTGATCCAGTGATCCCCGAGGACCGGCTTCTCGCGGAACAGCGAGACGCGCCGGTCTTCTCCGAACACGATCGTTCCGTACTGCGACGGGAGCGGGACCGTCGTTAGCGTCGCGGTTCCGTCGTGACCCTCGTGGAACTCCTGGAGCGCGCGCAGGTCGATATCCGAGAGACCGTCCGAGTAGGTGGCGAAGAACGTGTCCCCCATGCGATCGCGGCAGCGCGCGATGCGGCCGCCGGTGTTCGTGTCTTCTCCCGTGTCGACCACGTCGACGTCCCACCCGCTCGGAAGCGTCCGCGCGAACTCGTCGATGAGCTCGATCTTGAAACCGGCTGCGAGCACGAAGGAGGTGAACCCTTGCGCTGCGTAGGACTCCATCACGTGCTGTAGCACGGGTCGCTCCGCTACTTCGAGCAAGGGTTTGGGGACCTGCGTCGTATGCGGGTACGCGCGCGTCCCCTTTCCACCGCACAAGATGACCGTCCGCATGGCAAGCGGGATGGTACCTGTTCGGTAAACCCTCGCAAGCAGCGGGCCTCGGTCGTGCGGTTCGCGCCGGGGCGAGGCGGGTACCCCTTCGAGCATGGAGGAGCCGGAGTGAAAGGGCTGAAGAACGTCCTCCGCCGCGTCGACGCGTTCCAGCGCCGGCACAGCCCGCTCGCGTTCATGTTCGCGGTCTTCAAGAAGTTCGGCGAGGACGAGGCGGGGTCAAAGGCGGCGCTCATCGCTTACTACGGCTTCTTCTCGCTGTTCCCGCTGCTGCTGGTCTTCACGACCGTGCTCGGCTTCGTGTTGAACGGCCATACCGCGCTGCAGGACAAGATCGTCCACTCGACGCTGGCTCAGTTCCCGATCATCGGAGACCAGATCGCGAGCAACGTCCACTCGCTCCAAGGGAGCGGCGTCGCGCTGGCGATCGGGATCGTCGGCACGCTGTGGGCCGGGATGGGCGTCACGCAAGCCGGCGAGAACGCGATGAACGCCGTTTGGAACGTACCCGCGCGCAAACTGCCGAACGCGATCTTCAGCCGCGTGCGCGGCTTGCTCTTCCTCGTCGTGTTCGGCCTCGGCGTGCTTGCGACGACCGTCCTCGCCGGGCTCGGCACATCGGGCTCGGGCATCCCGATCAAGATCGGTGCGATCACCGCCGCGGCCGTGATCAACCTCGCGATGTTCCTCGTCTCGTTCCGCGTGCTGACCGCCGAAGAGCTGTCGTGGCGCGACGTGTTGCCGGGCGCGATCGTCGCGACAGTCCTGTGGGAGATCCTGCAGGCGATCGGCGGCTGGTACGTCGCGCGCTCGCTGAAAGGCGCGAGCCAGGTCTACGGCTTCTTCGCGATCGTCATCGGGCTGCTCGGCTGGCTGTACCTCGGCGCGCAGATGACGCTGCTCGCGGCGGAGATCAACGTCGTGCTGCGCCGCAAGCTGTGGCCGCGCGCGCTCGTGCAGCCGCCGCTGACGCTAAAGGACAAGGAAGCGCTCCGGCGTCTCGCGTTGATGGAAGAGCGGCGGCCCGAAGAAGAGATCGTGGTTCGCTTCAAAGAGTCCTGACCGCGTCGGGGCGCCGGGCTATGCTCGTCGCCGTGGAACCACCGGCCCACACCGATCACGAAGAGTCCCTCTTCCCCTGGCCTCCGTTCGCGCGCATGATGCTCGCCCAAGCGGCGCACGCCGCAGGCGACGCGCTCGTGGCGGTGGCGCTCGCGGGAACGCTGTTCTTCTCGGTCTCGACCGACCAGGCGCGCACCCACGTGGGGCTGTACCTGCTGCTGACGATGACGCCCTTCGCGTTGCTGTCCCCCGTGGTCGGCCCACTGCTGGACCGGTGGCGCGGGTCCTACCGTGTGGCGATCTTCCTCGCGATGATCGGGCGTGGAGTGCTCGCGTTCTTGATGGCCTCTCGCACGAAGGACCTCACACTGTACCCGCTGGCGTTCGGCTCGCTGGTGCTGTCCCGGACGCACGGGATCAGCCGCGGCGCGCTCGTGCCCGACGTCCTGCCGGAAGGCCGCACGCTCGTGTCGGTGAACGCGCGCCTGTCGATCGTCTCGGTGGCGGCGGGGACGCTGTTCGCGCTGCCGGGCGCCGGCCTGCAGAAGCTCTTCGGACCCGGCGTCACGCTCCGCTTCGCCGGCATCGTCTATATCGCCGGCGCGGTGATCGCCGCCGGCCTGACCACCCCCGGGCGCTCCTCGCGCCGCGAGCCCTCGACCGAGAAGCATTCGCACAAGCTGCTCGCACCGCGACTGCTAGCCGGGGGCATCGCGACGTCGTGGTCGCGCGCGGCTCTCGGCTTCGTGGTTTTCTTGCTCGCGTTCGCGCTCCGCGACGTCGGCGAGAACGTCAAGAGCTTCGGCCTGGTTCTGGCGGCGGCCGGCGGCGGAAGCTTCGTCGGCTCGCTCCTCGTTGCGCGCGCGCGAGCAGCCTTGCGCGAATCGGCGATCATGCTCGGCTCCCTGATCGGGATCGCGGTTGTGTGCTTCATCCTGGCGACGCACTTCAACCTTCGAGCGGCCGTGATCATCGCCGGCGTCGCCGGGATCGGAACGACGGCCGCGCGCCTGTCGTTCGACGCGCTCGTGCAGAAGGACGCGCCCGAGGAGGTGCGCGCGCGCACCTTCGCCCGTTACGAAACCATCTTCCAGCTGTGCTGGGTCGCCGGCGCGGGGGCGGCCACCGCGATCCACTTCGGTCCCGAGACCGGCCTGCGGACGGTGGGGTTGATCTGCGTGGCCGGGGTCGTCTTCGCGGTCCGCACCGCCACTGCGCGCGCGCCGGCTCGCAAACAGAGCCCGTAATTCACCGGACCTTCACAGTCACTCCAAAGGCTTCGCACGTTCGTCCCGGATGCTGCTCGTGTGCCTGAACGGCAGGTACTGCGAAGGGAGGAACGATGAAGCGATCGACGAAGCTTGCGGCGACGGTCATCGCGCTCGGAGCGCTGATCGTGCCGATCACCGCGATCTCGGTGATGTCGGCCGGCGCGAGCACGACGGCAACGGCCGCCAGGTGCGATGAAGGTCACTGGCCGGCAACCGTTCAGGGTCAGCCCGAGCGGCTGCACGCGGGCTCCACGGACGGCTACTACGTCTGGCACGACCGGTACGGCTGGCACCTGCGGACCACGACCCCGC
>VAYV01000029.1 GCA_005883175.1 Actinomycetota bacterium | reverse complement strand
GCCGACCGCCGAGGAGCGGAGTCACGCGTTCTTGTGGCGGATCCGCCGCGCGCTTCCGCCGCCGCGCTACGTGGGCGTGTTCAACCGGTCGCATTACGAGGACGTCGGCATCGTCCGCGTGCACGACCTGGTGCCGCAGCGGGTGTGGCGCGCGCGCTACGAGCAGATCAATAACTTCGAGCGGCAGCTCGCGCGCCGCGGGACGACGATCGTCAAGGTGTTCCTGCATATCTCGTTCAAGGAGCAGACACGACGGTTGCTCGCACGTCTGGACGACCCCACGAAACGGTGGAAGTTCGACTCCAAGGACGTGGAAGAGCGCGACTCCTGGGATGCGTACGTCGCCGCGTACGAGGAGGCCATCGCGCGCTGCTCGACGAACGTTGCCCCCTGGTACGTCGTGCCTGCCGACAACAAGTGGTATCGGAACTGGGCGGTTGGGCGGCTCCTAATCGAAACGCTCGAAGCGATGGGTCCCGAGTATCCGCAGCCCAAGCTCGCGATCAAGAAGCTCAAATCTCAGATCAAGAGCCAGCACCCGGCTGCTCGTGCGTGACGTTAACGATATTCAGCGCGCGAGACCGCAGACGGTCTGAATACGCGTTCCACTCGTCGGCTTGCTCGTTGGACTTCGGGAACATGTCGAAGTGGCACACGTTCGAGCCCGAAGGGATCGTGCTGGTGAAGCGGACGTCGAACATGCCCGAGCCGAACGCGCGGCGCGCGGCTGCGATCATGCCCTCGACGTAGTAGCGCTGGACGCGGCAGTCGAACGCGCCGTAGACGTCTTCGTGCGGGCAGTAGTGGATGTCGAAGTCGGCACCCGTATCGTCGACGCGCGGCTTCTCGATCGACGCGTAGCAGACCTCGTTGATCCAGGAAGCGATGAGGCTCGTCATCTCGTTCGGCGCGGCGTCCGCCGGGGCTTCGACGCCGTCGGTCATCTCAGCGACGATCTTGTCGCCGACGTCGGAGAGCGCCTTGCGGAACACGTTGTGGCCTTCTTCACCGAAGCGCTCCTCGACTGCCTTCAGCGCTTCGATCAAGCCGACGGCCATCATCTGTCCCCAGACGAATGTTGACGCGGGGTCGTAGTCGGGGTTCGCCAGCGCCTTGCGACGGAAGCCGTCGACGGCCTCGGCGAACGGCCACTTCAGCGGCAGGCGTTCGCGCCGCCCGCCCCACGGCAGCGATTCCGCGCCGTTGTCGCGCGCGCCTTCGTGTGCGCGCACCGGTGTACCGGTCCAAGCGACGTCGCTCATCGTGACTCCCTCCGGAGGATCGATCGGCTCAATCGTAGAGCTACGCGCGCCACCAGGGAACGGCGGCTCCCGCGGACGCGACGAGGAGCAGGATCCCGATCTCTGCCAGCTGCTCAGTCGCGCCCAGGACGTCGCCGGTGAACCCCCCTATCTTTTGGCGCGCGAGCAGCCCGGTGACGGCCACCGCACCAAGGACGATGGCGGCCGCGGCGAACGCCCAAAGCCCGAGGGTCGCCACTGCCAGCGCGAGAGCGAAGACGATCCCGGCAAAGACGCCTCGGCGGATCTCGGGGCTCTTGTAGGAGGCCGCGAGGGTCGATCCGTGTGCCGGCGGCATGCCGGTCATCAAGCCGACCGCGCCGGCGCGCGCGAGCGCGTGAGCCACGGCAAGCGACACGACTGCGGTCGACGGACGCATCGCCGCGACGGCGACGACGCGCGTCACGACGCTCAGGATTAGCGCGAGGATGCCGTACGTCCCGTGATAAGGGTCGTGCATGATCTCGAGCGCGCGCGCCGGCTCGACGCGCGCGCCGAACGCATCGGCCACGTCGGCGAGCCCATCCTCGTGCAGGGCGCCGGTCAGAAGGATGCTCGCTGTGATCGCCAGCGACGCAGAGATCAACGGCGTCAGCGCCGCGCGCGCGGCCCAATACACGAGCCCACACGCAAGGCCGATCAACGCACCCACGACCGGCATCCAGGGGATCGCGCGCGCGGTGTCGCGCCCGCCGCGCGTGCGCAGCCGCGTCAGCAGCGACAGCGCGTCGAAGAAGCCGTTCACCTCGTGAGGCCCCACTCCTCGAACGTAGCGACGTCGACGACGACGGTGGCTGCGAGGCGAACCAACGGGAGAGCGGCGAGCGCGCCGCTCGCCTCACCCAAGCGCATCCTCAGGTCGAGCAGCGGCTCAAGACCCAGCTTGTCGAGCAGCATCGCGTGGCCGGGTTCGGGGGAACGGTGGCCGGCGAGGCAGTTGTCGAGCGCGCCGGCATGCAGCACCGCCAGCGGGGCGACGGCCGCCGTGACGACGAACCCGTCGAGCAACACCGGGATCGAGCGCGCGCGCGCCTCGACCATCGCGCCGGCGATCGCAGCGAGCTCCGCGCCGCCGGCCTCACGCAGGATCTCCATCGGGGAAGCGTCGGGCGCGATGCGCGCGCGCGCAGCCTCAACGGCCCGGACCTTGCGCGCCCACGTCTCGTCGTCCACGCCTGTTCCGCGCCCGGTCCACTCCTCGGCGGGCCCGCCGAACAGCGTCGCGGCGACGGCCGCTGCCGGCGTTGTGTTACCGATCCCCATCTCCCCGAAGATGACTAGATCGGCGTCGACATTCGCGACCGCGTCGCGTCCCGCGTCGAAGCACACACGGAACCGCGCCGCCGACATGGCCGGTTCTACGGCGATGTTGCCGGTCGGATCGCCGACGCCGACGTCGACCACGTGCAGCTCGGCGCCGACGCTTCGCGACATCGCCGCGGCGGTCGCGACTCCTTCGTTGAGCGCGCGCAGCATCGCGACGGTCACCTCGGCGGGGTAGGCGCTGACGCCTTCCGTCGTCACGCCGTGGTCGGCGACGAAGACGACGACGGCCGGCTTTTCCACTGCCGGCGTCTTCGTGCGTTGCCAGGACCCCAGCCATGCGCAGACCTCGTCGAGGCGCGCGAGCGCGCCGGCCGGGCGCAGCACGTTGGCCGCTCGATCTCGGAGCGCGCTCCCGCTCGCCTCGTCCGGCGCCGGAGCATTCTCAAGAACGCTCAGCGCGATCTCATCGATCGAGGACATCGTCGATCACCTCATCCGTTCGCTTCATCGGGGTCACGCGCCCGGCCGAGACGAAGAGCACGTGCGTGGCGTCGGCCGCGAAGATCGAATTGATCGAGCCGAGCAGATCTCGGTATGCGCGCGCGAGCTCATTGTCGGGCACGATGCCCGATCCGACCTCGTTGGTGATCACGATCGCCGGCGTGTTTCGTCGTGACAGCGCCGAGCTTGCCTCGCGTGCGCGCGCTTCCCCGTCTCGAGGGTCCGATCCACGATCCATGAGGTTGGAGGCCCACAGCGTCAAGCAGTCCAGGATCACGAGATCCTCCGCCTCCACCTCCGCGATCGTCTTCGCTATCTCGATCGGTTCTTCGATGGTCGTCCACGTCTCGTCGCGCTCATCGCGATGGCGCGCGATGCGAGCAGCCATCTCGTCGTCGCGCGCTTCGCCGGTCGCGATGAACGTCACCGGCCCGCCCCACTTCTTCGCAAGCTCGCCGGCCAGCGCCGACTTGCCGCTGCGCGCGCCTCCGATCAAAAGAGTCATCGCCATTACAAGTCGATCCCTTTCAGCGCTTTGATGCCGGCGTCGAATGCGTGCTTCGTCTTCACCATCTCGGTGACAGTGTCGGCAGCGTCGACGAGCGCGGCCGGCGCGTCGCGCCCCGTGATGATGACGCTTGTATGCGCCGGCCGCGCGCGCAACGCATCGACCACGTCATCCTCTGAGATCCACCCCCAGGTGACCGGATACGTCAGTTCGTCCAGGACGACGAGGTCGTAGTCGCCGCTCGCGATCTTCGCGCGCGCGGCGCTCCACGCGTCGATCGCGGCTTCCTGCGTGCGCGCCATGTCCTTCGAGTCCCATGTGAACCCGTCGCCGAGCGTCCACCAATCGATGCCGAGCTCCCGGCCGGCTTTCGCTTCACCCGTCTTCCACGACGGTGACTTCAGGAACTGCATCACGCACACGCGCAGCCCGCGGCCGGCCGCGCGCAACGCCGTACCGAGCGCGGCGGTCGTCTTTCCCTTCCCGTCGCCGGTGTTGACCAGCACCAGGGACGGCGCGCGGGTCGTCGCGCGCCCCGGGCCGGAGCGCGGCGGTTTGCCGGTCATCGCCGCACCTGCCGCGCGAGGGATGCTCGAACCGGTGCGACGACGATCCCGTCGGCGTGGTGGGTGATGCGCACGTCCGCGCCGTAGTGCGCGCGGATCATGTCCTCCGTCAGCACGTCCGCCGGCTCGCCTTCGACGATGAGCTTGCCGTGGCTTATCAACGCCAGCGTGTGCGCGAACTGGCCGGCGAGCGTCAAGTCGTGCATCGCGCTGACCACGGTGAACCCGTCCATGACACGTAGCGACTCGACCAGCTCGAGCACCTGCTGCTGGCTCCCGATGTCGAGCGCGCTGGTGCCTTCGTCGAGCAGCAGCACCGGCGCCTCTTGCGCGAGCGCGCGGGCCAGCACAACGCGCTGCTGCTCCCCGCCGCTCAA
>VAYV01000028.1 GCA_005883175.1 Actinomycetota bacterium | reverse complement strand
AGGGACGACCGCGTACTCGGCGGCGACACCGTCGCGGTCGAACGGCGTCAGCGCGAACACGGCCTCGCCGGTGTCGACAACCACGCCCGAGAGCTCGTGCGAGACGACCGACGGCAGCCGGTCCCTGGGCCACTTCAGTTCGTCACGGGTGATCGCGGCGGCGTGGACGCGGACGAGCACCTCGCCGTCGCGCGGCGACGGCATCTCGATCCCCTCGACCGTCAATCCGCTCGCGTGAAGCCGAACTGCGCGCACGACACTTCTCCTGAATTTTGGATCGGATTACTTGTGCGTCCGGCAGGACTCGAACCTGCAACCTACCGATCCGTAGGTATAGCAGGTTGGGCGCGCTGTGCGACCGAGCGTTCCAGCAGATCGTCGGTGTGCGGCGCGACGAAAATTATCAGCTCACGTCAACGGGGGATTGCCCCCCGACTCTAAGGACGCTCGCCCCTGCAGCGCGGCCTCTGACGGTTGTCTGGAGCGCCGTGGCTGCCTCCGCGAGTGGGTACGTCGCGGCAATCTGGAGCGAGAGCTGGCCCTTCGCGAGTGCAGCGACCATAGCGGCCAGGCGATTTCCGTCGGATCGAACGTAGACGTCGGCGATCGTGACCCCTCGCTCGGTTGGCGGCGGATCGCCCGTGATCGTCGCGAGTCGCCCGCCGCTCGCGACCGCTTGAAGCGCTATCGCCGCGCCACCGCGGGCCGCGTTCACGGCGCCAACGACCCCTCGTCCGTTTGGGGTTGCGTCTCGCGCGCGTGCCGGCCACTCGGGATCGTGATAATCGAGCACGATGCGCGCGCCGTAGCCGCGAACGCGCGACGCACTCGATGGACCGGCGGTCGCGATGACGGTCCCTCCGCGCGCGATCGCGAGCTGTACCGCGAGCCCACCGGTCACGCCCCCGGCGCCGTGCACCAGAATCCACTCGCCGGCCGGGTTGGGCGCAACCTCGATCAGCGCCTGGTCGGCGGTGAGCGCCGGGACCGGGAACGAGGCAGCCGTCTCCCACGGAACCGCGGCCGGCTTTCGGGCGACGTAGGCGGCTGGAGCGACGAGCCACTCAGCCCAGGCACCTTGATGTCGCAGCGGCACCGGGTGGGTGAGCACCGCATCTCCTACCGAGAAGTTCTTGACGTCCTCACCGACCGACGCGACGACTCCGGCCGCCTCGACCCCGAGCGCTAGCGGCGGTCGGCGGCCGACGTCCCACCCCCCGACGCGAACGATCTCGTCCCAGTTGCCGACGCCTGCCGCGTCCACGGAGATCACGATCTCGTCCGGCGCCGGAGACATCGGAGCGTCAAGCTCGAGCGCACGCACCTCAGCGCCGAATGCATCGATGCCGGCAGTTTGCATCCGACGCACAATCATCAGCCGGAGACCTTAACTTCGAGATGCGAGAACACCAAGGCCTGGTGTGCGTCCCCTCACTCGCGTCGGATTCATTGGCGTTCGATCAACCGCTTAGACGCACAAACGGAAGTGACGGTTATCCGTTGCAGTAGCGCTATGCGATTCAAACAGAATCGTTTGTACTGCTTGTGCGCCCGGCAGGACTCGAACCTGCAACCTTCTGATCCGTAGGTATAACAGGCTGAGCGGTGTGCGCCCACGTGTTTATCGAACTCGGTCACGAGCGGACGAACCGAAGTTATCAGCTCGGCATCGGCGCCCCGAAAGCGCTTAGCGGAACGCGCCGAAACACATTGACGGGCACGAGCCCGCGCAGCTGGTCCCACGCCACGGCGAGGCCTGCGGGCGAGGCCGTCGCGGACAGGTACTCGGACGGCATGACGCCGCGAGTGCCTGTGGTCGGGACCTGCGGACGGGTCGTCAGCTGGATCGTCTTCCCGGGCGTGACTACGCCCGTTCGCGATACGTTGAAAACGCGCGCGAAGACTTGGAAACGACCAGCGAACCCGCCGCCGCCGTTCCGTCGATCGCGCCAGACAACGACAAGCCTGCCGTCTGGCAGGTAAGTCAGCGCGACGTGGTCATGCTGGTTGCCGCGGCCGGGCTTGTCGTCGGGGACGTCGATCGGCTTGCTCCACGTCTTGCCAGCGTTGCCCGTATATCGGAGCAAGATGCGCGCTTCGCCGCTGCGGTCGTCGGGCCACGCGACGGCCACGCGCCCAGCATGTGCTGGATCGGCGGCGATCGCAGAGATCAGTTCGGTGAAGAAGTTGAAGGCTTCGTCGTTCGATGAGATGCGGTGCGCGTCCGGCTCGACGACACTCTGGGTGAACGTCTTCCCGCCGTCGGTCGAGCGCGCCACCACGAGCGTCACGTGATCGCTGTTGGAATCGAACGACGCGGGGCTGACGAACGGTGCTGCGTCATACACGACGTACAGCGCACCGTCCGGACCGACGATCGGGTACTGCCGCGGATCCCACATCGCGCGCTTCGCGTCGTTGTCCACCCGAACGACCGGGCCCCAAGTCTTCCCACCGTCGCTACTGCTGCGCGCGTATACAGCCGGCAACAACGGTTGATAGAACATCGTCTCCCACGTCAGATAGACAGTTCCATCTCGCGGACCGCCGGAGTCGTCGATCGCGAGGTATGGCCGATCGATAAGGATCTGCGTCTTGAGTTGACTGAACGCGGCCACTGGGTCGCTCCACGTCTTCCCGCCGTCTTTTGACTTGTAGACATCGACGATCGCGTCACCCCCAGTCCCGAGACCGAAGTCGACACACTCGAAGTACGCGGTCCCGTGACGGTCGAAGACAATGCTCTGGTCAGCGGAGATGAGGTTGCCGGGCGCCATTAACTCGTCGGGCACGTTCACCTTCGGGATCGGAACAATCGCCAACGGATCGTCGATCGGAGAGAGTCCGCCGGCGCTTTTCAGTCCCCCGCTCCAGCTCCGGCCGCCGTCTTGGGATGACCACACGCCACACGACACCGCGCCGTTCGCTCCGAAGGGAATGTTGATCGGGTCCGGTTCGATGAGCGGCTGGCGGATGTTCGATCCCAGGATGATGTTCGACGGATCGCGTGGGTTTACGGCGACGAACTCCTCGCCTTCGGCGATACGCGAGCTGTTCGTGACATTGACGACGCCGGTGTCGCCTCCCCGCGCCGGGCTCGACACGAGCGCGCTCGCGACGAGGGCGATCGAAGCCAACCAGAACCCGACGGACCGCATGCTTGGAGCCTTCGGCGCTCGACGCGCGCGCACCTGCCTGAGAAGGCCGGCCGAAGATCAGGTGCCGTCCGAGCGCTCTACAAGCGAATCAGCTGCGTCTGAACTGCTTGTGCGCCCGGCAGGACTCGAACCTGCAACCTTCTGATCCGTAGGTATAACAGACGGAGCGCTGTGCCAACTGAAGTTTCCGCAGTTCGCAGAAGAGCGCAACCACCAAAGTTATCTGCCCTCCAAGGGCCGCTAACGTGGATGGTCTGGAGTCCCATCAGCTCCAGTCGACTGGACCCATCGGAGCTTGACGCGACCATCCTCGTAAGGAGATGCTCCGGCAACGCGGCGGGACGAGGGGGAGAACATGGGTGTTGCCGAAGACACCTATTGGGAGCGTTTAGCAGCCGTTTCCGGGCTCGCCGGTCTTGCACTGACTGTGGTCGGCACATTCATCGTCGGATCGCCGCCCGCCGCCGACGCGACGATGGAAAGGATCCGCACATACTTCGCGGACAATCGAACTGGTTTGCTGGTTCAAATGCTCCTGTACGGTCTCGCTGCTGCTGCACTGCTCGCGTTCGTCGGAGGGTTGCGGAGTTACCTGCGACGCTACGAAGGCTCCTCGGGCCTTCTGTCGGGCATCACATTCGGTGGTGGCGTCACACTCGCCATCCTGATACTGCTCGGCCTGTTCCTCGAGATAGGGATCGTCTATCGGGTCGCCTCAACAGCGGACGATGCGTTGGTGCGCGTGATCTTCGACGCCATCACGACGAGCGCAGTGTTCTTCGGATTCCCCATCGCGGTCTTCGTCGGAGCTGCATGCGTCATCGCGAGACGCACGGGCGCGTTTTCGAAGGGTATCTACTGGCTAGGGATCTTCGTCATTCTCGCCAATCTTGCCGGTGCCGGTGAGCTCTTCATCGACTCCGGTCCGTGGACGCCCGGAGGTTCGGCAACGTTCATCCCTTTCGGCTTGCTCGTTGTGTGGGAGGTTGCTGTGGCAATCACGATGATCTCTCGTGCGGGCCGGGACCAGCAACGGCTCGCGGACTGATGCGAAACGTCATCCGAGATCGAGAGGATCTGTTATGCAGGTAGCGGCTGTTCTCTTTCCGGGCGTCACCGCTCTCGACATCGTAGGCCCCTACGAGGTGCTGCAGCGCCTCCCCGACACCGCGGTTGTTTTCGTCGGGCACGAGGTAGGTTCCGTCCGAACCGACAACGGATACCTAGGCTTGAATGTCGACCACACATTCAACGAGATCACGCAGCCCGACATCGTAATCGTGCCGGGAGGCCCGGGTACCGACGCGCTCCTCGAGGACCGAAGGATCCTCGACTGGCTGAGGGAGGTCCACGCCACGACGCGATTCACCACCTCCGTGTGCACCGGGGCGC
>VAYV01000027.1 GCA_005883175.1 Actinomycetota bacterium | reverse complement strand
CAAGATCTACGCGTTCCATGTGCCTGCGGCGCAGCGCGCGCAACAAGAAGCGGTGGGCGGGTTCTTCCTCCGGCTCTTCATGCCGCAGATGATCTTCTACGCCGTCGGCGCCGTGATGACCGGCTTGCTCAACGCGTATCGTCGCTTCGCGATCCCGATGTTCGCTCCCGTTCTGAACAACCTCATCGTCATCGCGACGTTCATCGTCTTCCGGTACGAGCATGGCTCCCGCACGCCGACGCTGAGCTCGCTGACGCTCGGCGACAAATGGCTGCTCGCCGGAGGCACGACGCTGGGCGTGATCGCGATGACGCTCGTGCTGGTTCCGTTCATCGCGAAGCTTCCCGGCAAGTACCAGCTGCGCGCGTTCCAGTGGCGACACCCCGCCATCCGTCACGTGGGCAACCTCGCCAAATATTCGTTCGGGTACGTCATCGTCAACCAGATCGGGCTGTGGGTCTTGTTCGCGCTCGCGAACGGGAAGCAAGGAGGCGTGACCGCATTCAACAACGCCTGGATCTTGTTCCAGCTCCCCTACGGCATCTTCGCGGTCAGCGTCATGACGTATTTCGTCCGCGAGATCTCGGAGCACTACGTGACGAGGGATCTGGGAGCCGTCCGGCGTGATGTCTCTCTCGGTCTTCGAACGACCGCACTGATCGTGCTGCCCGCCTCTGCCGGCTTCATCGCACTCAGCGTGCCGCTCAACCGGCTGCTGCTGCAGCACGGCACGTTCTCGGCACGATCGACGCAGCTCGCGGCCGACACGTTCGTCTTGATGGCCATCGGCTTGGGCGCGTACGCGGCGTTCCAACAGATCATGCGCGCGTTCTACGCGATGCAAGACACGAAGACGCCGTGGATCGTGAACGTCGTCACGAACGTGGTGAACATCGCTACCGCGATACCCCTGTACGTGGTCATGGGAGTTCCGGGGCTCGCACTTTCCCTCGCGCTGTCGTACATCGGCGGCGCGCTGTATGGAGCCGTCGTCCTCCGGTCGCGGATCGGAGGGCTCGACGGTGGCCGGTTGCTGACGTCCCACACGCGCATCGGGATCGCGTCGGTCGCAACGGGACTCGTCGCTTGGGTGATCGCCAGGAGCGTCGGGTCCTCGGTCGATCTGGGCCGTTTCTCGGGTCAGCTTGCTCAGGTAGGCTCGGCTGTTCTCGGTGGCATCGTGACCTATCTGATCGCCGCGAAGCTTCTTGGGGTCGACGAGCTGAAGCCGCTCGTCGGCATGGTCGCCGGCCGGTTCAAGAGGGGGGAAGCGATGTGAGGAGCGCGCGCGGGGGCATCGTCCTCGGCTGGATCTTCAAGCTCATCCTCATGCTTGCGATCGTCGCCCTCGCTTCTTTTGAAACCGGTGCGATCATCGTCGCGAAGGTAACGGCCGACCGCGTTGCGATCGACGCGGCGTCGGAGGCGGGCAACGTGTTTGCGTCGACCAAGGATGAGAGCAAGGCGCGCGCAGCCGCCGACCAGGTCGCGGCCAAGGACCATACGACCGTTGTTCGCTTCTCGGTAAGCCGGGACAGAACGTACGTCGAGGTGACGATCCGCAAGAAGGCCTCGACGTTCGTCATCCAGCACATCGGGTTCCTCAAGCGATTCGCCACCGCAGACTCGACGCACGACGGCACCGTTCAGTGACCCCCAAGACTCCCCCACCGGCGCCGGGCGACGTCCTCGGTGACCGTTACACGCTGAAGCGGAACGAGTGGGTCGGCCCGCTCGGGCCCGTCTGGCTCGCGCGCGACCGCGTGCTGGACCGAGCGGTCCTCGTGCAGCTCCTGCACCCCGCGTTCGCGGCGGATCAGACGACGCGGCGCGCGTTCCAGAAAGCGGCGGCACGCACCGCTCAGATCGGGGGCCCCGGCTTGCTCCAGGTCTTCGACATCGGCGACCAGCCTGCATTCTCGCTGCACGAACGCGGCAGCTGGCACGGGTCGCTGTCGCCGTCCACCATCCTGTTCGACGAAGAAGGACGGGCGAAGATCTTTGCCGCCGGCGCCGCCGACACGGCGCGCGCGAATCCGAAAGTGGATCTCTCGTCCGAGCAGCCGGTGGAATACCGAACGCCGGAGAAGGACCCGATCCCCGCCGATGCCGACCGGTACGCGCTCGCCGCACTGATGTATCAGATGATCACGGGGAGCCCGCCCGAGAAGGGTGTGCGCGCGCGAACGAAGCGCCGAGGCGTTCCGGTGCAGATCGACGAACTCCTGGCGCGCGCGCTCTCCACCGAACCGACGGCGCGCCCGAGCCTCGACGAGTTCGAGTCGTCGCTGGCGCCGTTCGCGCGCGTGCTTCCCAAGGATGTGAAGGAGCCACGGTTCGCGATCGCGGAGTTCCGGTGGCTGGTCCCCGTCATCATCGTCGTCGTGCTGGCGATCCTCGCGCTGACGCTCGGCGTCGAGTTCGCGAACAACCTGGGGAAGAAGAAGGCTCAACCGTCATCGTCGGCCTCCGCTCAGACGGCTGCCCTCGAGATCACCGGCGCGCGCGACTTCGACCCGCGCCCCGGGAACGGCAGCGAGAACCCGCAGCAAGTCCCCGACGCGTACGACGGCGATCAGGCGAGCGCGTGGTCGACACTCGACTACGCGACGGCGGACGTCGGGGGCAAGAAGGGGGTCGGGCTCATCTTCGACCCGGCTCGTGAAACCCATCATCGCGGGATCCGGCGTTCAAACCGTCATGCTTCCGGCCGGAACCAGCGCTCGCTACGTCTTGCTTTGGATCACCCACTTGGCCGCGAACAACACCAACGCGAATTACCCGTACAGCGCGACCGTCAACGAGATCCGCTTCTACGCCCCGTGACCGGGGCCGCGCGCCCCGGCGGGTATGCTCGCGGCGTGCGCGTCATCGCCGTTTCCGCCGATCAACGAGATCGTTACGACGCTGCTGTCTCCGCCTCGCCTCTCGCCGACGTCATGCAGTCGTACGGGTGGGGCGAAGTAAAGCGCGCGAGCGGATGGCAGCCGCTCCGGCTGCTCGTCGAAGACGACGAGGGGCGGGCGCGCGCGGCGTGCTCTGTGCTTCGTACCCAGCCGGCGAGGGGCATCCCGCCACTGCTCTACGCGCCGCGCGGTCCGGTTCTCGACTACACCGACACCGCGGCGCTGCACGCGTTGATCGGCGAGATCAGGCGTCGTGCGGGCCGCGGATTCATGCTCAAGTGCGATCCGCCGATCGAGGCGGGATCTGAGGCATCGGTCGCCCTCGAGAAAGCCGGCTTCGAGCGCGTTCGCAGCGGCGCGTTCGGAGGAGTTCAACCGACGGCCGTGATGGTGCTCGACCTCAGCCCCGGGCTCGACAAGGTGCTCGAAGGATTCAAATCCAAGTGGCGCTACAACATCCGTCTCGCCGAGCGGAAGGGCGTCTCGGTTCGCGAAGCGCGCCGCGAAGACATCGGCCCGTTCTATGCGATCTTGCAAGAGACGGCCCGCCGGGACGGCTTCGTCGTGCGCGCGCGTTCGTACTTCGAGAAGCTGTGGACCGAGCTTGAGCCGCGAGGGCTGCTCAAGATGTTCATGGCCGACTACGAAGGCGGACCGATCGCGGGCATTCTGTTGATGGCGATGGGCGAGCGCGTGATCTACACATACGGCGCTTCGTCGAACGAGCACCGCAACGTGATGCCGAACCACCTCATCCAATGGACGGCGATCCGATGGGCGGCCGAGAACGGATATCGCATCTACGACTTCCGAGGCGTCTCGCCTGTGCAGGAAGGTCGGGCCGTCGAAGAGCACATCGCAGGGCTGAACCGATTCAAGGAAGGCTTCGGCGCACGCTATGTCGAGTACGCCGGCGAGTTCGATCTTCCGTTCCGCCCCGGCTGGTACACGCTGTGGCGGAAGGTTGCGCCGGCGGCGATCTCACTTCGACGGAAGCTCAAAGGCGGAGCCGCGGAGGCCGATTAGATGGACCGCTCGACGTGGATCGAGGTCGACGTCTCAGCGCTGAAGCACAACTTTGGTTTGGTGTCCGCGCACGCCGGCGTCCCCGTCTGCGCGGTCGTCAAGGCGAACGGCTACGGCCACGGGCTGGTCATCGCTGCCCGCGCGTTCGCACGCACGGCAGCCATGCTCGCGGTGACGCGCATCGAAGAGGCCACGGCGCTTCGAGAGGCCGGCGTCGACGCGCGCATCTTGATCCTGGCGCCGGTCACCGATCCGAGGAATGCGATGAAGCTCGACTGCGAGATCAGCGTCGGTTCCCCCGCTCAGGTCGCGAACGTCCCGGCCGGCGCGCGCGCACATCTCATCGTCGACACCGGCATGGGACGGCTCGGCCTCTCGGAAGAGGACGTCGTAGACGCTGCTCGGGCGGTTGGTGCGCGCGCAACGCTCGGCTCGGTATGGACGCACTTCGCCGATGCTGCTGGGCATTCGGGTCCCGGACAGCTCGCGCGGTTCGAAAGCGTTGTGCGCGCGCTGCGGACCGCGGGGATCTCCGCCCCGGTGCACGCAGCGAACTCCGCCGCGACGCTCGCGCTTCCGCGCGCCCGGTTCGACATGGTGCGCGTCGGCACGCTGCTCTGCGGGCAGGACCCGCCAGGGGCGCGCGCGCCGTGGACGCCGCGCGATCCCTTCGCGTGGTACGCGCGTGTGATCGCCGTGCGAACGATCCCGGCCGGCGCCACCGTCGGCTACGGCTCGGAGTGGCGCGCGAAGCGTGCGACACGCGTCGCGACGCTCCCCGTCGGATACGTCGACGGCTTCTTGCTCGAGCCGGCCGCGCGCACCGAGTCGGTCAAGGAGTCTGCCCGCGTGGCCGGGCGCGTCGCCGCTCGCGCAACCGGCGTGAGGAAGTCCCCGCGCGCCGTCTTTTTCGGCGAGAGGCGCGCGCCGGTCGTTGGGCGGATCGGGATGCAGCTCGTCACGGTCGACGTCACCTCGATCCCCGACGTGGAGGAAGGCTCGATCGGGCGGGTGCCGGGACGAAGGCTGCTCGTCGATCCGTCGATCGAGCGCGTCGCCGTCGCCGACGTGTAGTCGCGATGGCCGACCCAGAAGATCGTGAGCTCGTCGAGCAGTTCGCGCGCGGCGACTCGCATGCGTTCGACACGATCGTCCAGCGGTACGAGCAGCGTGTCTACGCGATCGCGCTTCGCATGACCGGGAACGTCGAGGACGCGCGCGACGCGATGCAGGACGTCTTCCTAAGCGCGCTGCGCGCGCTCCGTTCTTTCCGAGGTGACGCACAGCTGTCGACGTGGTTCCACCGTGTCGCCGTAAACGCATCGCTCGACATGTTGCGGAAACGCAAGCGACATGTCGCCGAGCCGATCGAGGAAGCCGGCGAGCGTCCGAGCGATGAGGTCGGGCCGGAGGATGCAGCAGCCCGCGCGGCCCGCGCGGCGGAGGTCCAACGCGCACTGCTGCACGTCAGCGCCGATCATCGCGCGGTTCTCGTCCTCCATGATCTGCAAGATCTCGACTACGCGCAGACGGCGGCGGCGCTGGACATCCCGGTCGGAACGGTCAAGAGCCGCTTGCATCGCGCGCGCATGGAGATGGCCGCGCTCCTCGGGCATCTCCGTGAGACAGGATCCACGGAAGAGACGGAACCCACGGAAGGTCCGGAGCCTCTAAAGGAAGGACGATGAGCACACACCCAGATCCCGAGCAGCTTTCCGCCTACGTCGACGGTGAGCTGACCGGCACCGACCGGGACGATCTCGAGCAGCATCTCACAGGCTGCTCGCAGTGTTCCGCGACCTTGCGCTCCTTGCGCGCGACGCTTGCGGACATGCGCGCGCTGCCGTCGCCGGCTCCCTCCGAGCAGGAGTCCTGGGCGTTGCGCGCGGCGATCACGAAGGCGCGGCGGAAGCCGGCCGAGCGGTACCGGCGCTGGGTGATCGCGGCGAGCGGCGTAGCGGCGGTCGCGGTCGCGGTCGTGGTGATCTCGACGACCGGCACGAGCACCAAGAAGCCGGAGGCGAGCAGCTCGAAGGGGACCCTCGACGCTGGCCCGGTATTAGGGGCCATTCCGGGCCTCGCCACCCCGCCAATCCCATCGATCGAGATCGATCCCAGGAACTACACGAGCCACTCTGCGAAAGATCTCCTCGCGTCATTCCTGTTTGCCGTCGCCGCTCCTGCGCAGGTGCCGAGCCCCTCGACTTCAGCGGGTACGGGTCATAGGGGCATAAGCTCAGCTGGAAGCACGCAAGGGCAGAACAGTCTGGCGACGACGTCCCAGCAGAGTCGGTACCTCCCGCAGATACAGCGCTGCGAGCGAATCGTCTTGTCGAAGGACACCGGGAGCGCTCGGCCGATCGCGTACATCGTCGGCCGGTACGACAGCACACCCGCTTTCTTCCTCATCTACACGGTCACCGTCTCGGGCAAGAGCAAGACCGAGATGTGGGTCGTTCAGCAGAAGGACTGCTACATCCGCCTGTTCCTCGCGCCGCAGTAGCCGGGAAGAGTCGCTCCGCGACCCTGCGTTAGGATTGACGCAACCTCCCCGGTAACTCGGAAGGAACCGCGGATGTCCGAAAAAGTCATCGTCATCGGCTCAGGCCCGGCGGGGCTCACCGCCGCGCTCTACGCAGCGCGTGCCAACCTCAATCCCCTGGTCATCGAAGGGGCCGCGCCGTACGGGCAGCTCATGCTGACGACCGACGTCGAGAACTACCCCGGCTTCCCCGACGGGATCCTCGGTCCCGAGCTCATGGAGAGCTTCCGGAAGCAAGCAGAGCGATTCGGGAGCCGGTTC
>VAYV01000026.1 GCA_005883175.1 Actinomycetota bacterium | reverse complement strand
CCGCCGCAGCCGCGGCCTTCTTCGTGTCCTTCTTGGCCTTCTTCTCGGCTTCTTTCTGGTTCTGGGTCTGCTCGCGCGCGAGTCGCTTCGCTTCCTTCTCCGCCGCGCGCTGCGCTGCTTCGGCCTCGGCCTCGGCTTCGCGCCTGACGCGCTCCGCCTCACGCTGGCGCGCTTCGGCTTCCTTCATCGCTTCGCGAGCGGCTTCGAGACGCGCCTTCTCTTCCGCCTCGAGGCGCGCGCGCTCCTCGGCTTCGCGGCGTGCTTCCACTTCGGCTTCGGCCTTCGCCTGCTCGAGCGCTTCGGTGCGCACGCGCTCTTCGGCCTCGAACCTGGCCTTCTCCTCAGTGGCACGGCGCGCGCGCTCTTCCTCCGCGATCTTGGCCTGCTCTTCGGCGAGCCGCGCTTGCTCTTCGGCGACGCGCGCGCGCTCTTCGGCTTCCTGCGCCTTGCGCTCGGCGTCGAGGCGGGCGTGCTCGAGCGCTTCGAGGCGCGCCTTCTCTTCGGCTTTGACCCGGGTGCGCTCTTCGGCCTCGGCGCGCGCGCGCTCTTCCGCTTCGCGCATGACGCGCTCGAGGTGCTCTTGCCGCTCGCGCTCTTCCTGCTCCGCTGCGAGACGAGCTTGCTCTTCCATCTCGGCGGCGAGGCGGGCGGCTTCTTCGAGCGCCGCGCGCTTCGCGAACTGGTCCGCGGGCTCGGGCAGGATCGAGTCGTCGACCGGCGTGCGGCTCGGCGCGTGCCGGGGGATGTTCCGGATGATCCGCTGCAGGGCGGCGGACTTGTCGATCTGACGTTTGGTCGGGGCTTCGGCGACGTCGTGGGTCACGTTCAGCTCGAGCGCGTGTGCCGTCGAGGACGCGGCCGCGGCGGCCGCGATCTGCGGGCCGGCGGGGCGCTCGTTGCGCTTGCGGGGCTCGGTCGGGAGGCTCCGCGGAGCCTGCGGGCGAGGGCCCTCAGGCGGGGAGTCCGGCCGGGGGCGCTGTTCGAGCGGCGTGCGCGCGGCCGGCTTCATCGGCTGCGCGGGCATCGGTGGCTGGCCCGGCGCCGACGGCGCCGTGCGGGGCTGCTCGGGCGGCAAGGGCTGAACCTGGCGCCGGGTGCTGGCCGGTGGTTCGTAGACGGGGGCCGGCGCGCTGGGGTCGGTGCGCAGCGGCAGGGAAACGGTTCGGACCGGCTTACCCTGGCGCGCGCGCGAGCTCTCCCACTGGCCCATCTCCCACAGGATGCGCTCGTCGGGGGTGCACACCGGTGTCGGCTGCCCGCACTGCTGGCAGAACGCTTGGATCGGGGTTTTCGCGCCGCAAGACGAGCATACGAAGCGGTTCCGTGCCACCTGTTCCTCCCCGGACCTGCGCCCTTCGAGCAGCCTCCAGGGGCCCGCAGCCCCTGTATCTCCTATTCCATCGGCGAGGCTCCATCGGGTCTTGAACTTTCACGCCCGAAATAGGCTGTCTGACCTGCGACTTCCGGCCAACACGCCGCTAAGGCCGCCACCGGCACGCCCCGGTAGACCTCGCCGTACTTCGCGATCTTGCGCGCGCCCCGCTGCAGCAACGTCACCGATCCCTTGGGGTTGCCGCGCTGGTAGTGCGTGAAACCGACGGCGACCTGCGTCAGCCCCTGCCAGAAATCTCGTTCGTCGGCGGGCGAGGGATGCCACGCCGTCTCCCACGTCTCGTGCGCTTGGAAGAAACGTCGCGCGTTGAAGTGTTCGATCCCGATGTCGAGCAGCCGTTCGGGATCCGCCGGGAGCTCTTCTTCGACCATCGCGTTCTCCGCCCCGCGGGGGAGCGGCCGGCCGAGCGAGTCGCGCGGGCGGGCGTTCTTCGGGCGACCGGCGACGTCGCGGTCGCGGGCGTCGCTAGTGGATGCGTCGTCCGCCATGCGCATAATCCTAGCCATCTATCATGATGCCCGTGCGCGCGAACGCGACCGACGAGCTGTTCATCCACGCCTCACCGGAAGCGGTGCAGCGCAGGCTGCTCGGACTGTCGGAAGACGCGTCGTGGTGGCCGGGCGCGCGCGCCGGCGGCGGCTACGGGTGGGTCACTCTCGACGTGCCGATCGGCCTGCACCGCGGGCGCATGAAGATGAAGGCGTCGATCCCGAGCTCGCGCGAGTGGGAAGGCTTCACGTGGACGCTCGAAGAAGGCGAGCTGGCCGGGCGCGCGGAATGGTGGCTGGAGTCGTTCAAGGACGGGACGATCGTCCACTATTTCTTGGACGTCGAGCGCGGGCCGGGCGCGCGCGGCCGCCGGCTGTCGACGTCGGTCAAGCGGCATCGATGGGCGATCCGTCGTGGGCTGAACGCGCTGAAGGACCTGCTGGAAGCTAGAGGCGCGCCAGCACGGCGGGCAGCTCGGTGATGTGCTCGATCACCGCGTCGGGCGCGATCGAGTCCGGCTCTTCGCGGCGATACTGACGGGTCAGCACCGCGCGCATCCCAACCGCTTGGGCGCCGGCGATGTCGTCCACCAGCCGGTCGCCGACGAACACCGCATCGACGGGGCGCGCGCCGACGGCGTCGAGGACGTGCTCGAAGATCTGCGGGCGCGGCTTGCGGACGCCGATCTCGCTGGAGAATGCGACGCCGTCCATGAAGCGCGCGATGCCGAACGTCTTGATGTCGCGGTGCAGTAGCTCGGGAAGCTGTGAGACGTTCGACACGAGGCCGAGCTTCAACCCGTCGGCCTTGAGCTTCTCCAGCGTTTCCACCGTCTCGGGCTCGATGCGAACGGAGTTGACCAGCGCTTCGTGGTCGAGCTCCACGACTTCGCGGACGAGCTCGGGCGGTAGCTTGTAGCCGAGCGCCGCGAACGCGTCCTCGAACTCTTCGATGATGTCGAGCTCCTCGAGCCGGCGCTGCATGTAGCTCCGCTCGACGCGACGGTCGATCTCTTCGGCGACGCGCTCGACCAGCTCGTCGATCTCGGGCGGCGCGCGTTCCTCGACCCACGTCGCGAGCCTGTCCCTGATAACGGAATTGGCGCCCCGGAGAGCTTCCTCCGTGCGCCCGAAATCCATGAGCGTGTGGCCGAAGTCGAAGAGAACCGCTTGCACGCCCATGTGGTCTCGACAGGATAGTCGCCGCCCATGACAGAATGAAACTGAAGGACCGAGCGAACGGGGGAGCCATGGCCGAGCGGACGGAAGGCAAGATCACGATCGCGGCCGATCCGAGCGCCGTGATGGCCGTGATCGCAGACTTCGACGCGTATCCGCAGTGGGCGAGCAGCGTCAAGAAGGTCGAGATCAAGGAACGAGACGCAGACGGTCGCGGGCAAACGGTGCGTTTCGACGTATCGCTTCTCGGGCTGAGCGGGTGGTACGAGCTTACGTACGCGTACTTGCCCGACGACGCAGGCGTGGGGTGGTCGTTCGTCGACGGGAGCCCCATCAAGAACCTCGAGGGCGAGTACGCGCTCACCGGCGCGGATGGCGAGACCGAGGTCGTGTACCGCGCCACCGTCGAGCCCGGAATCCCGATGATGGGCTTCATGAAGCGCAAGATGGAGCAGCAGGTCATCGATATCGCGCTGAAAGGTCTGAAGAAGCGCGTCGAGTCCCTCTGAGGCCGCCCGGTATAGGGCATCCGTAAACCCCCAGCCCATCCCGGTCGATACCTAGACAAACGCGTGGGTTCTATGCCCCGCGCCCAAAAAGGGGACTTGGGATGCGAGCACTCAAACGGTTCTTCCCGCTCGTCGTCAGCATCGCCGTGGTGGTCGCCGTGGCGCTGGTCGGTCTGCTGCAGAGCGCGCGCGCGAACGCAACCGCGCAACAGATCCGCCGGGACGACCGCGTGTCCGAGGAGCGGGATCTCGCGTCCCTCACCAACCAGTACGTGATGTTCGCGTTGAAAGACGCGTACGACTTCGTCTCCGTGACCCCGCTCTCCCTGAAGCCGGGAGACCCCGCGGACACGGCCCACATCAAGGCGTACGTGAAGCGCTCGGCGCTGCTGAACTACGGCGGCGCCCTGGTGAGCCTGTCCGGGTCTCCGTTGAACGCGTACAGCGCCAAGCCGGGATTGCCACCGGCGACCGACCCGGGCTACGCCCCGCTTCGCGCCGATCTCCTGGCCGGAAAGCCCGGGATCTCATCCGTCATGACCGTGTCGAGGGTTCCCGTCGTGGCGCTCGCCGTTCCCGTCCAAAGCGGAGGCCAGACGGCCGCGATCTTCATCGGATACTTCCGTGCCGACGACAATCCGCTCGAGACCTACAACGAGCGCCTTCACTACGGCAAGAGCGGGCGCGCGCTGCTGATCGACTCCACCGGCACGCTCGTCGCCGCCGGTGATCGCACGATGGTCGGAAAGAAGTTCGGCGATGCTCCCGTTCTGCGCGCGCTCGCGGCGCAGCACAGCGGTTTCATCGAGTACACGAGCCACGGCACGCGGATGGTCGCGTCGTTCAGCGAGGACGGCGTCGGCGGGTGGGCGTCGATCACGACGCAGTCGGCTGCCGAGTTCTTCGGTCCGATCCGTTCCGGCGGCCTCCACGTCGCGCTGGCGCTCGCGGGGCTGCTCGTCGCCGCGGCCGCCGCGCTGTTCCTGATGAACCACAAGCGGCAGATGGCGCTCGCGAAGGCGTATGAGTACAAGGGCCAGCTGCTCGCGAACACGACGCACGAGCTGAAGACACCGTTGACCGCGATCCGCGGCGCAGCGGTGACGCTCGGGATGCGCTGGCGCACGATGTCCGCGGAGCAGGTCGACCAGTTCCTCGGCATCATCCACCGACGGTGCGACGGTCTCAGCAAGCTGATCGAGCGCATCTTGCTCGGCGACCGCCTCGAGGCCGGGCGCGAGGTCGCCTTGAACCCGGTGCCGACCGACGTGCTCGGCTCGCTGCGCGCGCTCACATCGGAGTTCAAGGACGTCTCGCCGAAGCACCCGATCCTCCTCGCTGCTCCGGAGAACGTCTGGGTCGAGGCCGACCCCGAGGCGTTGGACCAGATCTTCGGGCTGCTGCTCGAGAACGCGATCAAGTACTCGCCCGAAGGCGGGGAGGTCCGCATCGCCGCGATAGACGGGCCGCGGTCGGTGTCGATCTCGATCTCGGACCACGGCGTCGGCATGTCGGCCGAGGAGAG
>VAYV01000040.1 GCA_005883175.1 Actinomycetota bacterium | reverse complement strand
CCGTTCTGCTCGCCGATCGTCACGCGCACATCGGCGCCGCGCCCGTGCTCGAACGCGTTGTGCACGAGGTTGGAAACGATGCGCTCGAGCCGCGCCTTGTCCGACATGGTGACCACCGCCGGTCCGTCGATCGGCGTCTGCCGGTGAAGCTTGCGCACCACGGCTTTCGCCAGCGCGCGCAGGTCGACCTCTTCCCACCGGATGATCGCTTTGCCGGCGTCGACCTCCGAAACTTCCATCAGCTCCTCGACCAGGCGACGGAGGTTGGCGACGTCGTCGGCGATCAGTTCGACGGCTTCGCGAGACGAAGCCGGGAAGTCGTTGCGATGCGTCTCAAGAAGGTCGCTGGCCGTCTGCAACGCCGACAGCCGAGTCCGAAGCTCGTGCGACACGGCATGAACCCTCGTTTCGAGCAGCCCCTCCGCGACGCGCTGCGCCGCCGCCGACACCTCGTGCAGCGGCCGTAAGATCCGGCCGCCGACACGCTGCGCGAGCGTGGCGCTGATCAAGACGACCGCGAAGCCGGCGACGATGAGCGCGCGCAACAGCACGCTCATCGTGTTGTCGATGTCGGCAAGCGAGTAGAAGAAGTACAGCGCCGTGTTCGGTGGCGGGAGCGGCGCCCCGAAGGCGAGCTCGCGCGCGTTCCCGATCTGCGTCTGTTGGTATCCGAGTCGCTCGCGCGCAACGAGCAACTTGAGGTCCGCCGGCACGACCCTCGGGGTCAGCGAGAGCGAGGTCGCCAAGTACTGGTCCCCCTGGGTGATCATCGCGTCGAGGCCGCTGCGGGTCTGGAGCAGCGACACCACGTCCTCCGTGTTCCCCCGGGCTTGCTGGAGGAACTCTCGGGCGAAGAGCACACCGAAGATCGTCTGGCGCGTCGACGCCTTCACGCGCTGGTTCTCGAGGAACGACCGCACGGTGAAGAAGGTCGCGACCGAAAGGATCACGGCCAGAAGGAATCCCGATGCCACGAACGCCAGCGTGATCCGGAACCGGAGACCCCGGCTGCGGAAGAACGCGAGCGGCGACCTCACGGCTCGCTCGACGCTTTGTATCCGAGCCCGCGCACGGTGACGATCACGGTCGGGTTTGCGGGATCGGTTTCGATCTTTGCTCGAAGGCGTCGCACGTGGACGTCCACCAGGCGCGAGTCGCCCAGGTAGTCGTAGCCCCATACACGTTCGAGCAGCGTCTCGCGACTGAAGACTTGGTTCGGGCGTTCGGCGAGACACCGGAGCAGATTGAACTCCGTCTTCGTCAGGGAGACCTGACCGCCGTTCTTGCGCACCGCCCCGCCTTCCGGATCGATCTCGACGTCTCCGATCTGGATCCGCATCGGACGCGGCTCCGAGCGGAACCGGCGCAGGAGCGCGCGCACGCGCGCGATGAGCTCTTTGGGCGCGAATGGTTTGGTGAGGTAGTCGTCGGCGCCTGACTCCAACCCGACGACGATGTCGATGGTATCCGTCTTTGCCGTCAGGAAGATGATCGGCAGGTCGTTGCGCTTTCGTATCTCACGGCACACCTCGAACCCGTCGATGTCGGGGAGCATGACGTCGAGGATCGCGAGGTCGGGGCGGCGTTCGGCGAGCAGGCGCAGGCCGCTCGAACCATCTTCTGCTTCGAGGACCTCGTAGCCTTCGTCGGCGAGCACGAGCGCCGTGGCGCGCCGCACCCGGCGGTCATCCTCGACGAGCAAGATCCGCTCCGCCATCGGTTCCGAGGATACCTTCGCGCAGTTGCGCGCGGGAGGCCCACTCGCAGACGGCTTGCCGCGCTGCTAGGTTGGGCGCGACGACCTGAAAACTGGGGGGAACCGAAGGGGTGGAAGGTGTCACGCGCGAGTCGATGCGTCCGCTCCTTGATCTCCAGCGGGTCGATAGCGGGATAGACCGCCTGAATCAACGGAAGGCCGACCTCCCCGAGCAGCGCGAGCTGGACGAGCTGAACGAGCAACGCTCGGTGCTTGCGGTCTCGAATGCCGAGGCACAGGCGAGCCTCGATTCGGTGGCGCGCGAGCAGACGAAGCTCGAGACCGAGATCCAACAGATCGACGACAAGGTCACGCACGAGCAAGGCCGTCTGTACTCGGGTGAGGTCTCGAACCCCAAAGAGCTTTCGAACATCCAAGCCGAGCTGGACGCGCTCCGCCGCCGCAAGTCGTACCTCGAGGACGAAGAGCTCGAGGTGATGGAGCGTCGCGAGGGCGTGGAGAAGGAGCACGGTGACCTGTTCGCGGCCATGGCCGATCTCGACTCGAAGATCGCCGACGCGACGCAGCGGCGCGACCACGCGTCGGTTGAGATCTCTGAAGAGCTGACGCGTCTCGCGGCAGAGCGCGCGCAGCTGGTGCCGACGATCCACCCTGAGGTCCTCGCGCTGTACGAAGACATCCGCGCGCGCCGTGGCGGCATCGCGGTCGGCGCGCTCGTCGACGGAACGTGCCGCGCGTGCGGCCTGCCGCTCTCGCCGATGCAACGCGACGAGATCAAGCGGAGCGACGAGCCGATCATCCGCTGCGAGAACTGCCGCCGGCTGCTCGTCATTCCTGAGGGTTGATCGATGGCCGAGATGAGGGATCGATGGGGAAGCGTCCATCGATCAAGGCTCACTTGACGCTGTGGCCGGAGCCACCGGCTGAGCTAGTTATCAACTGTGACGGCGGCTCGCGCGGTAACCCCGGGCCAGCCGCGTACGGCTGCTCGATCCAAACGCCCGAGGGCGCCGAGCTAGAGGCACTGGCCGAGACGATCGGCGTCGCGACCAACAACGTCGCGGAGTACAGCGCTGTGATCGCGGGCTTGCGACGTGTGGCTGAGATCGGCGCGCGCGCCGTGCACGTCCGCTCGGATTCGAAGCTTCTGATCGAGCAGCTTTCTGGTCGCTACAAGGTCAAGAACCCGGGGTTGAAGGAGCTTCACATGGAAGCGATCGAGCTGGCTCGCCGTTTCGATCGCGTCACGTACGAGCACGTGCGGCGCGAGCAGAACGTGCGCGCGGACGAGCTCGTGAACCTCGCGCTCGATGGAGCGCTCTAGCCGTCCTCAAGGCAGGGGTACACTAGGAACGGAGAGCAGGCCGGGCGGCCGCGGCACCAGCGATAACGGTGTCGAGGAAAGTCGGGACTCCACAGGGCAGCGCGGTGGGTAACGCCCACCCGGGGCGACCCGGGGAAAGCGCCACAGAAAACAGACCGCCGGCGAATGTCGGTAAGGGTGAAACGGTGAGGTAAGAGCTCACCAGCGCGGCGGGTGACCGCCGCGGCTCGGCAAGCCCCGCGCGGAGCAAGGCCAAGCAGGGAGCGAGTTGCCCGCTCGATGCTCCCGGGTCGGCTGCACGAGGTCGCCGGTAACGGCGATCCCAGAGGGATGGTCGCCCCTCCGCTTCGGCGGAGGACAGGATCCCGCTTATAGGCCCGCTCTTCATCGGGGGCCCCCGAAAGGGGGCCCTCCCTTTCGTTCCCTTTCTTGGCAACGGGTTCCCTTCTTGCCCCGCGAGGTGTAGGACGGAGTTGGTCGGGGCGCGCGCCCCGCGGGGAGGAGAACGATGCCGGTCTACATCCAGCTCATGAAGTGGACGGAACAGGGTCGGAAGAATGCCGAATCGCTTCCGGATCGCGTCGAGGCGGTTCAGAAGAAGGTCGGCGATATGGGCGTCAAGGTCATCGGGCATTACCTCACGATGGGCCAGTACGACCAGATCGTCATCTCGGAAGCACCGGACGACGAGACCGTGGCGAAGGTAACGATGATGGTCGCCGGACGTGGGAACGTCGCCACCGAGACCGTGCGTGCGTTCACGATGGATGAGGTGCGCAAGCTGATCTGAGTGGGGGAGCGGAACAGAGAAGGGGCCTCATGCGGGGCCCCTTCTCTTACACTGTTCGCCATGGTCGTTTGTCCGAACTGCGGCGAGGAGAATCCGGAGCGCGCGCGCTTCTGCCTGAACTGCGGCGCTCCGCTGACTGCGCCGGCCAAGGTCGAAGAGACGCGCAAGACGGTCACGATCCTGTTCAGCGACGTCACCGGCTCCACGGCGATGGGAGAAAAGCTCGATCCCGAGTCGCTGCGTAACGTCATGACGAGGTACTTCGACGAGATGCGCGCCGTCATCGAAAGTCACTCGGGCACCGTCGAGAAGTTCATCGGTGACGCGATCATGGCCGTGTTCGGTGTCCCCGTCCTGCACGAAGACGACGCGCTGCGCGCGGTGCGCGCGGCGGCAGAGATGCGCGATGCGCTCGCGCGCCTCAACGTAGAGCTTGAACGCGATCACGGAGTGACGATCCAGACTCGCACCGGCGTGAACACCGGTGAGGTCGTCGCCGGCACCGGGAACCAGACGATGGCGACCGGCGACGCCGTGAACACGGCCGCTCGTCTCGAGCAGCATGCCGCCCCGGGCGACATCCTTCTCGGCGAGCCGACCTATCGTCTGGTGCGTCACGCGGTTGTCGCGGAGCCAGCGCCTCCGGTCGAGGCGAAAGGGAAGTCCGAGCCGCTCACCCCGCATCGGCTGATCCGCGTCTCCGACGTGGCGCCGGATGCGGGCCGCCGTCTGGATTCTCCTCTGGTCGGCCGCGACAACGAGCTCGTGTTGGCCGAGCAAGCGTTCGAGCGCGCGGTTCGGGAGCGATCGTGTTCGCTGTTCACCGTGTTCGGCTCCGCCGGCGTCGGCAAATCTCGTCTGTCCCAGGAGATGATCCGATCGGTCGAAGGACGCGCAATGGTGGCGCGCGGTCGTTGCCTTCCGTACGGACGGGGCATCACCTTCTGGCCCGTGATCGAGATCGTTCACTCGATAGCGGGGCTGAGCGACGATGACGCTGGAGACAGGGTTCGCGGCGCTTTAAACAAGCTGCTCGTCGATGAAGAGGACGCGGGCCTCATTATCGAACGGATCGTTCAGGTGATGGGCTTTGGTGAGCAGGAGGTACGTGCGGAGGAAACGTTCTGGGCCGTGCGCAAGCTGTTCGAAGCACTCGGGCGCCGCGAGCCGCTCGCCCAGAGCTGCTGGAGCGTCGATCGTCATGGGGCGGCGGGAAGATGAACGCGTCGTCGATCTTGCTCGAGCCGCTGGCGTCGGAAGAGAGCACGGTCCTCATGGCGAACCTCCTCGGCGGCACGGCGCTGCCCCCCGCGATCGGGACTCGGATCTCCCAGGCAGCCGAAGGCAACCCGTTATTCGTCGAAGAGATGGTCTCCAAGTTGATCGACGATGGTTTGCTGCGGCACAAGGACGGATCGTGGGAAGTCTCGGCGGACCTCGCGTCCGTCTCCGTCCCGCCGACGATCCAAGCTCTCCTCGCATCGCGCATCGACCGCCTCGACGCCGATGAGCGCGCCGTGATCCAAGCGGCGTCGGTGGTCGGGAAAGAGTTCGGGATCGGCGACGTCGCAGCCCTCCTACCCGAGCAGCTGAGCGCGCGCACCTCGTCGATCGTCACGGCATTGGTCCGCAAGGAGTTGGTGCGGCCCGATCATGGCGGTGCGCGCGATGCGTTCCGTTTTCGCCACATCCTCATCCGCGACGCGGCGTACAACGCGCTTTCGAAGCTGCAGCGCGCGGAGCTGCATGAGCGGTTCGCGATCTGGTTGGAAGAGACTTTCCCCGAGCGTCTCTCCGAATACGAAGAGATCATCGGTTACCACCTTGAGCAGGCGCATGGCTACCGGGCGTCTCTCGGGCCACTGGATGATGCGGCGCGCGCCGTCGGCCTGCGGGCCACCGACCACCTCGCGTCGGCCGCTCGCCGCGCTCAGATGAGAGGCGACGTCTCTGGTTCGATAAATCTGCTCGAACGGTCGTTGGCACTCGCACCAACAGAATGGGAGGGTCGCGCCGAGGCGCTGGTTCGTCTCTACGATCAGCTCTACGCCGCCGGTGAGTTTGCGCGGGCCTTAGAGGTATCACGGTCGACGGCAGCATGGGCGCACGGCAACGGCGATATCGCAACAGAGTGGTTGATGAAGATCGCGGGCGCCGTGATCGAGCACGCCCACACCTCCTCCCTGGCGTACAGCGAGACGAGGGCTATCGCCGAAGAAGCGATCTCCATCTTCGAGCGTCTCGGCGATAAGCACGGCCTCACCCGCGCGTACTACCTGCTCGCATGGACCAATAACGGTTCCGGTGAGTACACGGCATTGCTCGAGAACTCGTTAAAGGCTGGGGACTATGCCCGTGAAATGGGGGCCGAGATGCTCGAAGCCGGGGTCCTGCCCCTGATATACACCGCGCTCTTCTGGGGGGCGACGCCGACGTCGGAGGGGCTAGCGATCCTCGATCGTTTGATGGCCCGTGAGGGTCGGGCGATTTACCTACGCAACCGGCACGGCCTCGGCAAAGCGATGGTTTTGGGCATGTCCGGCGAGTTAGAGCAGTCTCGCAGTCTCTTCCAGACCCTCCTCACTGAGCTTCGCGACCTTGGGTACTCCTTGTCGGCAGACCAGTTTGATGGTTTCGCCCACGCGCAGATCGAGGAAAGCGTTGAGAACTGGGACACGGCCACCGCGCTGGTCCGCAAGGCGTGCGACACATTCCAGGCTCGCGGGGAGGAGGGCTTGTTCTCGACCTTGGCGGGGCGCCTCGCTCTCCTGCTGTATGAGACCGGTGGGCTCGATGAGGCTCAACATTACGCACAGCTGAGCGACGAGGCGGCAAACCATGATGACATCGCCTCGCAAGTTGCGTGGCGCTCCGCGCGCGCTGAAGTGCTTGCAGCGAGAGGAGAGGCCGATGAAGCGCGCCGATACGCGGACTCTGCAGTGAAGATGGCGGACGAAACCGAGGTACTCATGTGGCAGTGCGACGCTCATATGGCGCGCGGCGAGGTGTACCGGCTGCTCGGGCAAAAGACGGAAGCGGCAGAAGACTTCCGCCGCTGTGTAGGCCTGTACGACAAGAAAGAGGCTCCTCTTTTCGCTGCGCGCGCCCGCCGAAAGCTGGCAGAAGTCACCGGCTGACCAGCCTCCACGAGACTGTCACCCCTCGCCCCTAGTGTGGCGGCGAT
>VAYV01000039.1 GCA_005883175.1 Actinomycetota bacterium | reverse complement strand
CATCTTCGCAACGGAAGCGATCGGCGCCGCGCGTGGCTGGGCACTGCGGAACCTCGCGCGCACCGGCCTTCGCTGCACGCTGCTGCCGGGAAGCTTGATGCGCCCGCTCCACCCGGCGCTCGGCGGCGGCGTCGACGTCATCGTTTCGAATCCCCCCTACGTCTCGGAGGAAGAGTGGGAGCACCTCGAGCCGGAGGTGCGACGGTTCGAGCCGAAGGAAGCGGTCGTCGGCGGTGAGACGGGTCTCGAGATCATCCTCGAGCTGCTCGAGCAAGTGCGCATGTGGCTGGCGCCCGGCGGATGGCTCGTGATCGAGATCGCCGAAACGCAAGGGGAACGTGTGTCGAGGCTGCTCGGGATCTTGGGTTATCGGGATGTGGCAGTGACGAAGGATCTCGCCGGGCGTGACCGCGTCGTCGAGGCGCGATGGGTGGGATTGCCGTGAGCGAGATCCTTTCGCTCGCGACCGAGCGCGATGAAGCGCTGGCGCGCGCGCGCGACGCATTGCGCGCCGGAGAGCTGGTCGTCGTTCCGACGGATACCGTTTATGGGGTGGCGGCCGACCCTTTCGCCCCGGGCGCGACGGCCAAGATCTTCACGTTGAAGAACCGCGCGCGGTCCTTGCCGCTTCCGGTCCTGATATCAAGACCGCGGCAAGCGTGGGCGTTGTGCGACTCGGTCCCGCCGGGTGCTGCCGAGCTCGCCGGCGCGTTCTGGCCGGGTGCGCTCACGATCGTGATGCCGCAAACGCCGGACCTCGACTGGGACTTGGGTGAGAACGTCGGGACGATCGCGCTTCGTATGCCCGATCACGCGGACACGCTCGAGCTGATCGAGATGACGGGGCCGCTCGCGGTCACGAGCGCCAACCTCTCGGGCGAGCCGACGGCGCCGGAGGTCGAGCAGGTGCGCGCGCGGCTCGGTGAAGACGTTGCGATCTATCTGGACGGCGGTCCTTCGAAAGCCGCCGAAGGATCGACCATCGTCGACCTCGCGCGCAGGCGGCCGGCCATCGTGCGCGAAGGACCGATCGCCCGCGACGCGATCGAGCGCGCTATCGGGGCGCGGATCGGACGCGCCTGAAGAACCCTCGGCGGACCGGCTCGTTCGCTTCGTCGACCAGGCTGATCACTTTCTTGTAGGTCTCGACCTGCGCGAGCCGGTTCAAGCGGATCTCGATGATCTGCTCCGGCGTCGCGTCGAGCACGCGCTTGATCGACTTCTCCATCTCGTCGTAGCCGAACGGCTTCGAAAGATGGTCGAGCGCGCCGAGCTCGGACGATCGGATCGCGTCGATCTCCTCGTCGGTGTTGCTGACGGCGATGACCGGGGTCCCTTCGTGGCCGGGCATCGCGCGCATCCCCTCGAGGACTTGATAGCCGTCGCAGCCGGGCATGACCAGATCGAGGATGACGAGATCGAAATCCTCGCCCGCGATCGCAGCCAGCGCTTCTTCGCCCGTCGCGGCTTCCGACACCTGGTGACCGTCAAGCGTGACGATCGCGCGGATCAGAGAACGAGCCGGGGAATGGTCGTCGACGATCAGGATGCGTGCCAACGTTCCTCCCATCTCCCCCCAAGGCCCCTCCCCCCTTCTTAGGACCATTGTCCCACACCTTTGAGTGAACAGATAGAACGTGGAATCCGCGCGCAGCCCGTTCGGACCTCTTTGCACGATTTCTTTTTCATCGCGTGAGGTGGACGGATGGAGTGAACGTCTTTACTTAGGACAAATCCATACCGACCCTCTAGGTTCATCTCGCTCGGTGGAGAGATTCGTCTCGGGAACCTTGCGTTCGGCAGTTTGCGAAGAGCTTGGGTCCGGGACCCCACTGTGCGGTTCCGGCGATGCCGATTGCGGAGTGACGGGAAGCGGCTGAAAACACTCTTGGTGGTTGGGTCTAGCTTCACGAGAGTTCCCTGTTGAAGCAAGGCGATAGCCTGATTTGCGATGGGCGAGAAACGCCAAAGCAAGTACGCGTCGATTAGAGACTCTCAGCCGGGCGCTCTCGTTAGCGCGATGGGGGTCACGTCCCGATCGCTACTTCGCTACCTTGCAGAGTGGGTCAATCACAAGAAGCAGCGCAGTGAGGAAGAGTGATGTTCGCTGCTTTTCGACTAACCACGTCCGAGGGCACCTGGATCATAGGCGGCGCAACGCTGATTCTTGCTCTTGCGACGTTCTTGATGGCCCGACAGACCAAACACGTCGCAAGCAGTTCACAAGATGAAGCCGAGGCTGTTCGACAACAGACGGAAGCAGTCCTCCTGCAGGTTGAGGAGTCACGAGCTGCGCTGCAAGCGTCGATCCGGCCTTGGTTAACGAATGTTCCTGGCTCAAGAGGAGCCTTGGATTTGTTGCCTTCCGACAACTCCTTTCGGATGGGGATGAAAGTTCGAAATGTAGGCAACGGGATTGCGCTGATAAAGCCAGATGGAATCAAGATCCTGAGCAATCCGCGCCGTCCCGCCGAGCCGGTGGAGCGTTGGGGAATCGCCGCCTCGTCTGTCGTTGAGCCTGGAGCTCAGACCGGGATCGCGTTTGTTGTGGAAGGGCATGGCGCATCGATCGCCGATTTCAGCGGCAAGCTTGCCGGATAGGCCAGCAAGCTTGCATTGCGGGCCTCCGTGCGAGGGTGGATTCAAAGGGCTTCTGGCGCTTCCATCAGATCGGCTACATACGAGAAGGCGAATCGGCTGCATTCGCGTCCGTCAAGATCGGTGTCGGACATGGAAACGACTAGCCCGATCTCGATTCGTTAATACCCCCTTCACCAAATGAGAGGCTAGGGTGCTAGTCCTGCACATGGCCCTAACAGGGAACGCCTCGAAGCAACGCGAGATCGTCGTGGTTTGCTACGGCAACATCTGCCGCTCGCCGATGGCGGAGGTACTCTTGCAGCGCGCGCTCGACGAACGAGTCGGCGAAGGGGTCATCCTGGTGACCTCGGCCGGCATCGGCGCCGACGACGGCCGCCCACCCAGCCAGGGAACCATCAAAGCCATGGCGGCGCGCGGGATCGATCTCCGGTTCACGCGCTCGACGTATCTCACCGCTGCGCACGCCGATCGCGCCTGGCGCCTCTACTGCATGGAGCAGTACCAGGTGGACCGCGTACGGGCGCTTCTCGACGAGCATCCCGAGCGGGTGATGCTGCTCGACGGGGAAGAGGTCCCCGACCCGATCGGCTCCGGGCAGCAGATCTACGACGAGGTCGCGCTCCAGATCGAGCGGCTGCTCCCCGCGGTCGTGGACGACATCGCGCGCGCCATTAGTGCCGAAGAAGCGCCGGTCTGACCTGTTAGACTCGGCCCCACTAGACTCCCGCGCGCCGTGAGGAGGCTTGATGCGCATCGCGCTCGGTTCCGACCACGCGGGGTACCGATACAAGGAGCTGTTCAAAGCCGCACTCTCGCAGGCAGGGCACGACGTGACCGACCACGGCGCCGAGACCGACGCGGTCCCGAGCGACTACACCGTGGTATCCGAGGCCGTTGCGCGCGCGGTCGCCGAAGGGGCCGCCGACCGGGGGATCATCGTCGCGGGCTCGGGGAATGGCGAAGCGATCGTCGCCAACAAGATCCACGGCGTTCGAGCAGCCGTCTGCAACGACATGTACACGGCGGAATTCTCGCGACGGCACAACGACGCCAACGTGCTGTGCCTCGGGCAGCGCGCGACGGGTGAGGCGGTCGCGATGAAGGTGCTCGACATCTGGATGAGCACGCCGTTCGACGGCGGGCGCCACACGGCTCGGCTCGAGAACATCACGGCGCTGGAGGAGCGATTGAAGAAGGAGTACTCGTGAACCGCGGCGATGCTTGGGAAGCTCTGCGCGCGCACGATCCGGAGATCGCGGACCTTATCCTGGCCGAGGAGCGCAGAGAGCGCGACTCGATCCGGTTGATCCCGTCCGAGAACTACGTCTCCTACGCGGTGCTGGCCGCGACGGGATCCGTCCTGACGAACAAGTACTCGGAGGGCTACGCGGGCAAGCGGTATTACGAAGGCCAACAGGTCATCGATCCCCTCGAGACGCTCGCGATCGAGCGCGCGAAGTCGCTCTTCGGCGCCGAGCACGCGAACGTGCAGCCGTACTCCGGCTCTCCGGCCAACCTCGCTGTGTACCTCGCGTTCCTGAAGCCAGGCGACACGGTGATGGGGATGTCGCTGCCGCACGGCGGCCACCTCTCGCACGGCTGGAACGTGTCGATCACGGGCAAGTTCTTCCGTTCGGTTCAGTACGCGGTCCGCGCCGACACCGGCCGCATCGACTACGACCAGGTGCGCGACATCGCCAAGCGGGAGCGGCCGAAGCTGATCTGGGCCGGCGGCACCGCCGTTCCGCGCATCATCGACTTCGAAGCCTTCGCCGAGGTTGCGCGCGAGGTCGACGCGATCTTCGCCGCCGACGCCGCGCACATCGCCGGCTTGATCGCCGGTGGCGTGCACCCCTCACCGGTCCCGTACGCCGACGTCGTGACCACCACGACCCACAAGACGCTGCGCGGGCCGCGCGGTGCGATGTTCGTCAGCAAGGAGGAGCACGCCTCGGTCCTCGATCGCGCGGTGTTCCCCGGCTTGCAAGGCGGCCCGCACAACCACACCACGGCCGCGATCGCCGTGGCGCTGAAGGAAGCCGCGCAGCCGGAGTTCAAGGAGTACGCGCGGGCCGTCGTTGCCAACGCGAAGGCGCTCGCCGACGACCTCGTCGGACGTGACTTCGAGCTCGTTTCCGGCGGGACGGACAACCACCTGCTGCTCGTCGATCTCACGAACAAGAACGTGACGGGCAAGATTGCTGCGAAGGCGCTCGACCGTGCCGGGATCGAGCTCAACTACAACACCGTGCCGTTCGACCCACGGAAGCCGTTCGACCCATCGGGGATCCGTCTCGGGACCCCATCGGTGACGTCTCGCGGCATGGGAATCTCCGAGATGGTGCGCATCGGCGAATGGATTGATCAGATCGTGACCTCGCCGAACGACGAGGAGCTGGGCGCGCGCATCAAGCACGAGATCGCCGAGCTGTGCCGCGCGTTCCCTGCGCCGGGGATAAGCGTCACGGACTGATCGTGCGACCCTTCCTCATCGTCTTCGGGGTCGCAGCCGCCGTTTCATTCGCCGTCACGCCGTTCGTTCGCACGCTGGCCGCGCGCGTCGGCGCCGTCGATATCCCCGACGACCGGAAGGTGCACAGCGAGCCAACTCCGCGGATGGGCGGTCTGGCGATGTTCGCCGCGTTCGTCGCAGCGCTCGCGGTCGCGTGGATGCTGCCCGACTTCCGCGAGCTGTTCCGGGAGTCTTCCGAACCCGTCGGGATCTTGGGTGCGGCGACCGTCCTGATCATCGTCGGCGTGATCGACGACATCCGCGGCATGAGCGCGCCGACCAAGCTCGCAGGCCAGCTGCTCGCCGCCGGCGTGCTCGTCCTCGGCGGCGTGCAGATCTTCTACTTCTGGCTGCCCGGTGTCGGCGTGCTCTCGCTCTCCGGTGACCTCTCCGCCGTGATCACCGTGCTCTGGACGATCGCCGTCATCAACGCGGTGAACCTGATCGACGGCTTGGACGGGCTCGCCGTCGGCGTCACCACGATCGCCGCTGCGGGCTTCTTCGTCTACGCGTTCCGGACGACCACCGGGGTGACGACGACGGCCGAGCTGATCACCGCGATCGTGGCGGGGGCCGGCCTCGGATTCCTGAAGCACAACTTCTATCCCGCGCGCATCTTCATGGGCGACGCGGGGAGCATGCTGCTCGGCTTACTGCTGGCGAGCGCGACGGTGAGCGGCATCAGCCGCACGACCGAGCCGAAGTTCATCGACGTCGCCGGCTTCGTCGTGCCGGTCCTCCTTCCGATCTTCGTGCTCGCGATCCCGCTCGCCGACGCCGGGCTCGCCGTTATGCGGCGCGTGCGCGGACGACGACCGGTGTTCCACCCCGACAAGCAGCACATCCATCACTGGCTGCTCGACATGGCACGCAGTCACCGGCAAGCGGTGCTGGTCATGTACATGTGGAGCGCGATGCTGGTCGGCGCGGCGCTGACGCTCGCGCTCGGGCCCGGGGAAAGGTGGCGGATCATCGCCGGTGGGATCGCCGGCGCGATGGTCCTGAGCATCATCATCTTGCCGCGCGTCCTGCGCCGGCGGACCGCGGTGCCGCTCGCCGTCGTTCCCGAGCCCGAGAACGAAGGTGAGCCGCGGCGCCAGATGCGCTAATCTGATTTGGGAAAACTTTCACAAAGTCGAGGCCTCTGGTGCCCCAAAAGCCCTCTGAGCAGCGGAAACGCGTGAGACCTCGTTTTGACGCGCTGCTGGGTGTCCCAAGTAGAATGCCGCAGCGCGTCGCCGGACGATCCGGACGCTCTCTTTGGAAAAGCGCCGGTGGTGCGGAAACCCTTTTGGCCGAGTTCATCTCAGCCATCGCGGTGTGGGGAGGGATCGGGTTCGGTCTCGACAAGCTCTTCGGCACGTGGCCGATCCTGTTCGTGATCGGAACGTTGCTCGGATACGTGGCCGGGGTCGGAATCCTGATGTGGCGTAGCAAGCAAACGGGGGGATGGACGCTGCGATTTCGGTTGAGGAGTCCAAAGTGAGCGGCGAATTGCGGCTTGCGAAGGCGGCGATCGGGTGGACGATCCTGGGCGCCGTGCCGGCAGCCGGCGTCGCATTCGTTGCTCGCGGGGAGCGAGGAGCAATCTCTGCATTGCTCGCGGTCGGCATCGTCCTCGCGAACGCAGCTCTGGCGGCCGGCTTGAGTGCGGCGGCCGGGCGCATCTCGTTCACAGCTGCCGGCATCGTTTCCTTCCCTAGCTTCCTTCTTCGCATCGCGATCATCGCAGCGACCTTCACTACCCTCGGTCCTGCGTCCTTCGTCGATCGCGCAACGTTGGGTGTGACGTTTGGTGTCGCACTGATCGCCGTTCTGGCCCTGGAAGCGCGGGCGTGGAAGCGGACTCCCTGGATAGCGATGACGTTCAAGGAGGAATCTCCGTGATCGGGGCAACGACAGTCATTCTGGCGAGCAAGACCTTTGATGTACCGCCGGCGGGGAAGCTGTTCAACTACGAGCCGCTTTTCAAGATCGGGCCGTTAGCGGTGAGTTTCCCAACACTCCTCATGTTCGGTCTGACGATCCTCTTGGGGGCCTTCTTCTGGCGCGCTTTTTCAAAGGCGCGGTTGGTCCCGGTGGGCGCCCAGAATTTTGGTGAGGCCAGCGTTGAGCAAGTTCAGGAGCGGATCGTGAATCCAGTGCTGGGGCCTGAAGGGGCCTCGTGGACGCCGTTCCTCACGATCATGTTCTTCTGGGTCCTGATTATGAACGTGATGGAGATTGTTCCCGCCGTTC
>VAYV01000038.1 GCA_005883175.1 Actinomycetota bacterium | reverse complement strand
GACCCGGGGATCAAGGTCTTGTCGCAGTCGAAGAACGCCGCCCGTTTGCCCACGGGAGAAGTGTACCGAGGTGGCTCCGCGCGGTCGTTTCGGGGAATGATTGGATGGCCGGCACGGTTCGGGCCGGAGACAGGGGAGGCCGCGATGAAGAAGCAGAAGCTCGGCAAGAACGGTCCCGAGATCTCCGCGATCGGCTTCGGTGCGTGGGAAGCCGGCGGCCAGTTCTGGGGCCCGGGTCCGGAGGACGAGCACGTCATCAAAGCCATGCGAGACGGGTTCGACGCCGGCATGTCGTGGATCGATACCGCGGAGGTCTACGGGAGGGGCCGCTCGGAAGAGCTGGTCGCCGAAGCCGTTCGCGACTATCCGGATGTGTTGGTGTTCACGAAGCTCGCGCCGCGGCCGAACGGGACCGGGTTCGACGCGGCATCCGTCCGCGCGGGGGCCGAGAAGAGTCTGAAGCGCCTCGGACGCGATGCGATCGACCTGTATCAGCTGCACTGGCCCGACGGGAACACGCCGATCGAAGAGACGTGGCAGGCGATGGCACAGCTCGTCGATGACGGTCTGGTCCGATGGATCGGTGTGTCAAACTTCAATACCGACCTGTTGCAGCGGTGCGAGAACATCCGCCACGTGGACTCGTTGCAGCCTCATTTCTCGTTGGTGCACCGGGGCCCGCAGGACGACCTGCTGCCGTGGTGCGTGAAGAACGGGACCGGGTCGATCGCGTACGGCCCGCTGGGGTTCGGGTTGCTTACCGGGGCGATCACCATGGAGACGACGTTCTCGGACGACGACTGGCGCAGCGGGAGGATGGGGATGGGCAACTACGAGTCGCTCTTCGCGCCCGACGCGCGCAAGAAGAACCTCGAGCTGATGGAGAACCTGAAGCGCCTCGCCACCGATCGCGGGGTCACCGTCGCTCAGCTGGCGCTCGCGTGGGTGTTCCATCAGCCGGGTGTGACCGCAGCGATCGCCGGGTCGAGGTCGTCGACCCACACCGCTGAGAACGCCGGCGCAGGGAAGGTGGCGCTAAGCGAAGCGGACCTGGACGAGATCGAATCACTGCTCTGAGCAGGCCGGCGCGCGTTCTTGACAATGTGACACTTCTCGTCCTAGTGTCACACCTCCATGGAGGACGCCCCCCTTTACGAGGTTGAGGAGCCCGCGCCGGAAGACGCGACGCGCGCGCGCATCCTGGACGCGGTGTTCGCGTGCGCCGAGCGCTTCGGATTGGGCCGAACGACGATCGCCGACGTCGCCAAAGAAGCGCGACTCTCGCGCCAAACCGTCTACCGATACTTCGCGACGCGTCACGATCTCCTTGCTGCGCTCGTCCTCCGTGAAGAGGAGCGTCTCGTCGACCAGGTGCGGAAAGCGATCGAGCCGCACGCAGGATTACGGCCGGCGCTGGAAGCCGCGTTCACGATGAGCTTGAAGACGTTCCGCGAGCACCCGCTGCTCGACAAAGTCATGGCGACCGAGCCCCAGGAGCTGCTTCCGTTCTTGACCGTCGAGGCGAATCCGGTCATGAGCATGGGGATGCGCCTGACCGAGCAAGTGCTCGCCACGCGTGCGTCGCACGTTTCGGAGCGTCTGCGCCACCGCGCTGCCGAGATCTGCGCGCGCGTGTTCATCTCGTACGCGATCTCGCCGCCCGACGAAGCGAACGAAGTCGTTGCCGCAAGCCTTGCGGAACTGGTGTGCAACGGGTTGACCGATGGGGGGAAGTCATGAGCACAGACCATTACGCGCTTCCGGTCGGAGAGAAGACCTGGTCGATCCCGGGTGCGTTCGACACAACGTTCCAGTGGGAGTACGACGATGTCCGGGGGCAGCTGCTCACGTTGTACAGCAAGGGCAAGCAGAAGCAGTGGGACGGCGCGACGAAGCTCGACTGGTCGACCGAGGTCGACCCGGGCGGGAAGTACTTCCCCGATTTCTACGTCCCGATCTACGGATCGCCGACGTGGGAGAAGCTCAACGAAGCGGAGCAGGCGGACGTTCGCCACAACATGGGCGCGTGGCTGAACTCGCAGTTTCTGCACGGTGAGCAAGGCGCGCTCGTTTGCACGGCGAAGATCGTGATGAGCGTGCCGGACATCGACTCGAAGTTCTACGCCGCCACGCAGGTCATGGACGAGGCGCGCCACGTCGAGGTGTACGACCGGTATCTGCGCGAGAAGATCGAGATGGCGTACCCGATCAATCAGTACCTGAAGACGCTGCTCGATCAAGTCCTGTCGGACTCGCGGTGGGACTTCACCTACCTCGGGATGCAGATCATGATCGAGGGGCTGGCGCTGGCCGCGTTCGCGATGATCCGGGATTACTCGGAAGAGCCGTTGTCGAAGGCCCTTAACACGTACGTGATGCAGGACGAAGCGCGTCACGTTGCGTTCGGGCGGCTCGCGCTGCGCGACGTCTACCCGCAGATGACGCAAGCCGAGCGCGACGAGCGCGAAGAGTTCGTGTGCGAAGCGTCACGGCTGATGTACGCGCGCTTCATGGCACAAGAGGTGTGGGAGCACATGGGGTTCGACACCAAGGAGTGCCTCGCCTACGTCGAGCAGGCCGAGATTATGAAGTTCTTCCGTCAGGCGCTGTTCAGCCGGATCGTGCCGACCGTTAAGGACATCGGCCTGTGGGGTCCGAAGGTGCGGGCGCTGTACGAAGAGATGGGCGTGATCAACTTCCAGGACCTCGTGCCCGACGAGCTATCGGCCGCCGACGAGCAGATCGCGCACGAGCTCGACGCGCGGCGCGGGCAGGTCGAAGAGACGATCGCGGCGGGCGCCGAGAACTAATCTCCGCTCAGGTTGCAGCTGTAGTCTGCCGACGCTATCGCAGCCGATACCATCGTTCCCGCAACTTGTGCCGGGCCAACGGTGATGCTTTCGATGTAGCCGCCGTTGTTGCGGTCCATCATCATCATCACAAGGAACTTCGCACGCCCAGACCCAAGGTCGATCCGATTCACCGACTGATAGCTGGTCCAGGGCTTGTGAGTCATCCGCGATCGGTATAGGTCGAGGCAGTTCTTGGTGTTGGCGAAAGCCGCCTGCGCCTGCGGCGACATGAAGGCCTCCGCATTGACCCGTTCAACGCGCGCATCGAGGAACCTCGTCATGAGCGCCGTCAGCGAGTCGCTGTTTCCGAACGTGTTAGTCGGTGGTTCCAGGTGCGCGGGGTGTGTTCCATCGTATGCATCGATCGATCGAACGGCGTTCTGGGCATCGGGCCAGTACTTCGTCCAGAGCGCCTCGGTGCTGGCTCGAACGATTACTACCAACGTGTTGTTCTGGAAGTTCGACGAGCATTCGATCGAGGGCGGAAGACACGACGCCCACTGGATCTGATACACGGCGTCATGCGTGTGGTCGGATCCGACGTACTCGCTGGCAAGTGCGAGGTGATCGTTGATCGTCGTCATTTCCGTCGGATCTTCGGCGCCCGAGATCCCGGACCGGTCGTAAGGACCGGCCACGAGCTTTACCGAGACTGCGAAGGTGTCCCCGCCTTTCGCAAGCGACGGAAGACCCGCTGGTTCGTATTCGTAGACACCCTCCCACCAGCCGGCACGCCAGCCGGTGGGGATCGAGATCTGGAAGCCTTGGTCTGCGCCGACGTGCACCGCGATAGGCCCCCGTTGCACCGGTGTCGGCTCCGTCGCCGTCGGCTGCGGCTTACCGTGCTTGCTGAAACCGCTCGGCTTCCGTGCGACGAGTCGCGGAGTGACGATCGCCGTTACCGCGATGAGCGCGGCAACGGACGCTGCGGTTGCGAACATGCCCGCGCGGTGCCTGCGAACGACCCGCTTCTCGATAACCGGCCAGCTCTGCGTGTCCGGCCGGACGTCATCCGCGTGTTTCATGAACGTCTCCTTCAGTTGGCTCTCGAAGCTCATGACCGCCTCTCTTCGCCGAGGCGCGCGCGCAGCGCCTCGAGTGCTCTGTCCGTGTGCTTCTTCACCGATCCGACGCTGATGCCGAGCACCACGGCGATATCGGCCTCTTTCATGTCCTCGTAGTATCGGAGCGCAACGACGGCGCGCTGCCGCGCCGGCAACGACAAGATCGCTCGCCACATCTCGTCGCGCGCCGTGCCATCGGCGAGCTGCGAGACGGCATCGCGCTCCTTCATCATCGAGCGCTGTTCTCGCGTACGACGCAGGAAGCCGCTTCGTGCGAGATTCAGGATCGTCTTCCGCGCGTAGGCCTTGAACGACGCGTCATCCACGCGGCCGCTCGAACGGTAGAGACGGACGAAGGCGTCCTGCACAAGATCTTCGGCGGCGTGTGAGCTTCCGCTCACGAAGTACGCGAACCGGAGCAGCGAAGGGTACTCAGCGTGGAACCACGCTCCAAGTTGATCGAGCCGCTCTTTGGACGGCTGGAAGAGTGCCAACCTCGGCCCCCCGACCACC
>VAYV01000037.1 GCA_005883175.1 Actinomycetota bacterium | reverse complement strand
AGCCGACGATCGACAGCTTGTCCTCCGGGTACTTCGAGGAGATCAGCGAGTGCAACGCGAGCGCCATCCGTTTGGCCGGCACCCAGTGCCCGCGCAACGGCATCGACAAGCTCATGTCGAGCAGCAGCACCGTCGCCGTCGACGTCCGGTTCTCCGCTTCTTCGATCTCGAAGTCGTCCGGATGCAGGCGGACACGCCCGCGCGCGGGACCCGTGCGCATCACCGCGTTGCCGACGGTGCGCTGCACGTGGATGCGGAACGGATCGCCCCATCGCCACTGCCGCGTCGCGCCGGTCGGCTCGCCGGTCCCGCCCGCTTCATGGATGTCGTGCGAACCGGGGCGGTTGGCCACCAGCCGCTCGAACACACGAACCAGCGCGCGCTCTCCCAGCTTGCGGATGCCGCGCGGCGTCATCTCGATCTTGCCGCCGCGACGGACGAGGATCCCCGCCTCGTCGAACGCGCGCTCGACCTGCTTCATCCGTTCGAGGTCGCGCGCGGCGTCGTCGCCGAGCGTTCGTCGCAGCTTGTCGACGTCGACGTCTTCCAGCGACGCGTTGGGGCCGTCCATCTTCAGGGTGCACTCCAGGTCGTCGAGCTCGGCAAGTCGTTCGATCGCTTCCAGGCTTTCCGACAAGCCGAGCGGTTGGTCGCCGTCGATGCCTGCGAACTGGTCCCACGGCATCTGCGGGAACAGGTCGCGCAGCGAGTCGTTGAGGCGTGAGATCTCGAACGACAGCCCCATGTCTTGCAGCATCTCTTGCGACAACCGCATGAGCTCCTCGCGCCGGTCGGAGGGCAGCGAGGCCATCAGCTGCGACATCGCGGCCATGCGCCGCGCCAGCGCTTCCAGCAATTCGTCGAGCGTCCGTGGGTTCTCGGGGAAGAACTGCCCATGCTGCTGCATGAAGTTCGCGAACTCTTCGTCTGACGGTCCGGTGCCGTCGCGACGCTGCTCGAGCATCCGGTTCAGGTCGGCAAGCATGTCCTTCATCGCCGCCAGCTCTTCCGGCGACATGTTCTTCATACCTTGCACCATCTTGTCGCCGTACGCGGCGAGCATCTCCTGGCGGATCTGCTCGAGCAGGTCCTGGAACATCTCGCGCGCGTCGCTGGAGGCGAACTCGTAATCCTTCAGCTCGGAGATCGACCCGGCGACGCTGGACGGCAGCGAGTCCAGGAGCGACTCGTTGAGGCGCGCCGTATCGTCGTCCTGCCGCGCGAGCTGCGCGCGCTCCGTATCGACGATGCGGTCGAGCTGGTCGCGCAGGCCCTCGAGCCAGCCGTCGAGCCGGCCCTGCTCCTGCTGTTGCGCACGCGCGCGTCGGAGCCGCTCCATCATCGACTGGATGCCGCCGAACTGACCCGGCACACCGCGCCGCAGCATGTGCTCGAACGCCATATCGGGCCCGAGCCCATCGAGGATGTCGTCGCTCAGCGAATCCACGAGCTTGGAGACGGACAGGTCGTCGGCGATCGGCGTTTGCGTTCCGTCCCAGCGCGAGTAGCGGAAGACGCGCATGTCAGGCCTCGTAGCGCGCGCCGGTCGCGGTCTGTTCCTTGTTCAACCGCCGCGAGAGGTGGAGCCCTTCCAACGCGAACTCCAAGGCCGACGCGACCAACGCGGGCGACTCTCCGTTGACCCCGAGTCGCTTCAGCAATCCCGACGCGCCCGGAACGTCGCCGGCCTGCTTCAGCAACTCCGGCGCGGCGACGAGATCCCCGGTGTCGACCTCCATCCCCTCTTCGAATCGTGCGAGCAGCCCGCTGAAGTCGAAGCCGCTCAGACGACGGCGGAACACGTCGAGGATCGCTTTGCGCGCGAGCTGCTCGAGGATCTCGGCTTCGCGGCCCTCCTCGAACGACTCGAACTCGACGCGGCCCATCGATGAGCGGATCACACCCGGGAAATCGCTGACGCGCGGAACGGCCTCGGCTTCTCCGGTGCGCACCGCGCGTCGCACCGCACTTGCGATCACGGATTCCAGGCCGCCGATCGAGAAGCGCACGCTGACGCCGGAACGCTGGTTCACGTGCGGCGAGCGGCGGAGATGATGTGTGAACTCCGCGAGCGTCTCCGCGATGAACGGCGGCACGACGACCGGAACGCCGGCGACGGACGGCTTCGCTTCCTGGTGCATGATCTCGATCTCATGACCTGTTTCCTGCGGGTAGTGCGTGCGCACCTCGCTCCCGAAGCGGTCCTTCAGCGGGGAGATGATGCGCCCGCGGTTGGTGTAGTCCTCGGGGTTGGCGCTCGCGACCAGGAGCAGGTCGAGCGGGAGGCGGACGTTGTACCCGCGGATCTGCACGTCGCGCTCTTCGAGGATGTTGAGCAGCGCGACTTGGATGCGCTCCGGCAGGTCGGGCAGCTCGTTCACGCTGAAGATGCCGCGGTGGGTGCGGGGAACGAGGCCGTAGTGGATCGTCAGCTCGTCGGAAAGATAACGGCCCTCCGCAACGCGGATCGGGTCGACGTCGCCGATGAGGTCGGCCACCGATGTATCCGGCGTGGCGAGCTTCTCGGCGTATCGGCGGTTGCGCGCGAGCCACGCGATCGGCGTCGCCTCACCCTTCTCGCCCACCAGCGCGCGGCAGTGCGCGCAGATCGGACGCTGCGGCGAGTCGTTGACCTCGCAGCCGGCGACGACGGGGATCTCCTCGTCGAGCAGCGACACGAGCGCGCGGATGAGACGGGTCTTCGCCTGCCCACGCTCTCCCAGCAAGATGATGTCGTGACCGGCGAGGATCGCGCGCTCGAGCGCGGGGATGACCGTCTCCTCGTACCCGACGATCCCCGGGAAGAGCTCGCCGCCGCCACGAACGCGCGCGACGAAGTTCTCACGGAGTTCGTCTTTGACGGAGCGATCGCGCCAACCGGAATCGTTCAGCGCGCCGAGCGTGGAGGGCTGCGACATCATCGGCCCATGCTACGCCCGGAAGCGCGCGCCCCGCTCGCCCTTCATGTGAGATGTCTCGAAAGGTTCACGCGTGGTAGGAACCTACAGATGCGACGCGCGTGGGTCCTTGCCGTCATCCTGTTGCTCGCGGCGTGCTCCTCCGGGAAACCTTCCCCGACGCCGTCGTCCACCACGACGCCGGGGACTTCGAAGTCGAGCGTCCCGGTCGGAGGGGATTGGCCCGTCTACCACCACGACGACGAGCGAAGCGGCGTCGCGTCCGATCAGGTGCCGGTGAAGAACTTCCGTCGATCGTGGACGTCCGCGCGCCTCGACGAGCTCGTGTACGCCCAGCCCCTCGTCGTAGGGAACCAAGTCATCGTCGCGAGCGAGGGGAACACCGTGTACTCACTCGACGCGTCGAACGGCAGGATCAAGTGGCGACGGGCGCTCGGCGCCCCGGTGAACGGCGGCTCGCTCCCGTGCGGCAACATCAGCCGCACCGGGATCACCGGAACGCCGGCGATCGATCCGGGCGCCGGTGTCGTCTACGTCGTCGCGTTCCTCCGAACCGGGCCGCACCATGAGCTGTTCGCGCTCGATCTGCCGAGCGGTGCCGTCCGCTGGCACCGGACGATCGATCCGCCGGGCCTATCGGCAGTCGTCGAGCAGGAGCGAGGGGCGCTCGCCCTGGGAAACGGGCGCGTATACGTCCCGTTCGGCGGCCTGACCGGCGACTGCGGGCCGTTCAAAGGAGCCGTCGTCTCATCGGCGACCAGCGGGCGCGGCGCGCTCCAGAGCTACGTCGTGCCGACCTCGGGCGAAGGAGGCATCTGGACGCCCTCGGGGGCGCTGATCGACTCCGCCGGCAGCGTCTGGGTGACGACGGGGAACACCGCGTCGAGCGGCGCGTTCGACTTCGGAAACGCGGTGGTGAAGCTTACGCCGGCCCTGCGGGTGTCCGATTACTTCGCACCGACCGACTGGGCCGCGCTGAACGCCGGCGACATCGATCTCGGTTCGGTCGGCCCGGTGCTGCTGTCGGGCGCGCGCGCGTTCGCTGCGGGCAAAGCCGGGATCGTGTACCTGCTCGACCGGAACAAGCTCGGCCACGTCGGCGGCGAGGTCGCCTCGAAGCATGTCTGCTCGCGCGCGTTCGGCCAGCCGGCGGTGCAAGGCTCGATCGTGTTCGTGGCGTGCGAAGACTCGCTCGTGGCCGTGCGCGCGGGGAGCAAGACGCTGAGCGTCGCGTGGACGAGCAGTGGTGAGTCGGGCCCGACGATCGTTGCGGCCGGCGCGGTATGGACCATGAAAGGCAGCGGCGTCTTGACCGCGTTCAACCCGTCTTCCGGAAAGGTCCTTGAGCACGTGAGCTTGGGCGCGCCGGCGACGAGGTTCATCGCACCGTCGGCTGCCGGTGGGCGGCTGTTCGTAGCGGACGGGAACAGGATCGTCGCGTTCGCGATGCATTGAACCGTTCATTGGGGCTAACGGCATGAAGTACGTCGCGCTCCTTCGAGGTGTCAACGTGGGCGGTAGCTCGAAGGTGGAGATGCGACGGCTCAAAGGTTGCTTCGAAGGCGTC
>VAYV01000036.1 GCA_005883175.1 Actinomycetota bacterium | reverse complement strand
AGTCCTGCGAGCCTCCGGACATCGTCGACTGGATGCCGAGGGCCTGGAGCGGCTTCACGAACGGTTGCACGTTCCGTTCGTAGGCATCGTAGCCGCTCGGGTCGTTGAGCTTGAACAAGGCTTCGACGAGCGTGCGCACGCGGTCCAGCCGGACGAACATCTGGAACACCGTGGGTTTCGAGGGGTCGACCGCCGCCTTATAGATCGTGTCTCCGCCGAGGTTCGATCCCGACGAGTGCAGCAGCCGGTTGGCGTACGGGAGGCCGGTCGCGATCACGACGCGGCCGGGGGTCGTGCGGACCACGATGTCCTCGCCGATCGGCGTCTTGACGGTGAGGCCGTTCGCATCACTCTGGACCTTCCCCCCGGAACCGAGCACCGCAGCGAGATGCGTGCGCAACGCATTCATCGTGCGGCGCAAGGCGGCGGCATTCGTCGGCTCGATCACGATGCCGATGTTCGGGATCGGCGGGTTGGTGACCGGACCGACGATCACCGAAAGCTCACCTTTCAGCCACGGGAGAACGTCCTTCTGAAGGTTGAGCCCGAGCACGCGCTCGAACTCCTGCAGGGCGGTCGTTACCTCCGGCAAGCCGGGGACCTGTTGCCCGTTCGTCGACGCCGGCTGCAACCCGAATCCCCGGTTCAGGGTCTTCAGCACGTTCGCGACGAGGTCGCCAAGATCGAAGAAGCTGACCGAACCAAGTAGATCGTCGGGGGTAGTGGGGAGGATCTTGAACGTCCCCGCTTTGCCGCCCGCCGCCGACGTGGGAAGCGACGAGTGGCCGGTGACCACCAGCCCCTGCGACTCTGCGCGCAGACTGAGCCCGACGATCCCCGTCCCGCCGGTCAGTGCCGAGCCGCCGAGGATATCTCCGCGAAGCGACGGGGCCACGCCGGCGAGCTTCGACAAGTCGGCATAGCCGAACACCAATCCGTCTCCGCCGGCGCGGTCGTGCTCACGCTTGTAGCTGGTGCTGTCGGCGAGCGTGTGCCGGGACGTGACGGCGTTCTTGAACGAGTCGATGTTGTTCTGCGTTTTAGCGAGGTAGGCGACGCCGCCCTCGATCTCAAAGGCCGGCGGGTCGGGAACGGAATTCTTTACCTTCGCGAGGCCCTTCCGTGCGGCGGATGCGTCTTTGACCTCCACGATCCCCACGACGTTCGGCTCGTTCGAGGGCGAGTCCGAGGCTGACCCGCTCGGCGCCAAGACGGCGATCGCGATCTGAGAACCCACCCACGGCTTGATGTCGTTCCGATACGACAGGTGGAAGTCTTTCAACGACGAGTCCAACCCGTCGTCGAGCTTGGATCCGACATCGTTGCGGACGCTCGACGGGAAGCGGGACAGGAGGTCTTGGACGGTCCGCTGCTGCTGGACCGATGGATGGATCGAGAACTTCACGTATGCCGCTACGGTATCGGGAACGAAGCGGTCGAGTGATTGCGCGGAGTGCGACGCGCGCAGTAGAAGCCCCGTTCCCCCGCCGGTGAGCACGACCAGGACCGCGAGGACCAGCGCGGTGACGCGCGCGCGGCTCGCGCGCGACGCAGGATGAACCGGCTCGTACGGAGACGGCGACGCGAGCGGGTCGAACGACGTCGCGCCGTTGCCGGCCGGCGGCGTCGGCTGCTCGGGGACGGGAGGCTGCTCGTCCATCGGCGCCGAGTCTAGAGGGACCCCTGGCCCCCTACAAGGACTCTGTGCACCATTGACATAGATCGCGGCCGCAGTACGTGCAAAACGCCATCAGAAGCTCGAGTGAGACACGGCGATCGCCACCACGACCAAGAACAGCACCGCCAACACGCTCACCGCTACGCCGACCCATCCGATGATGACGCCGGCGCGCGCCATGTCGGCACCGCCCAGGTCCGGATCCTGCTCGATGTGTTTGCGCGCGACCGATCCGAAGACGATGGCGAGGATCGATCCAACGAGCGGCAGCGCGAAGAAGCCGACGATCCCACACGCGAGCGACGCGATCGCAAAACCTTCGGAACGGCACGCGGGCAGTCTTTATCCCGAACAGCCTCCGGTCAAGAATCGCCGAGGCGCGCGCGCAGAACGCGGTCGACCACCTGGGGCGACGCTTGCCCCTTGGTGGCTTTTATGACCTGCCCGACGAGGAACTTGAACACCTTCTCCTCGCCGGCTCGGAATCGTGCGACCTCCGCTTGGTTCGACGCGAGCACCTCGTCGACGACGGTCGCGATCGCATCGTCGTCGCTCACCTGTTGCAGACCTCGCTCGTCGACGATCTGGAGCGGCGTCTTCCCCGCCGTGTACGCGTCTTGGAACGCCTTCTTCGCGGAGCTCAGCGTGACGGTTCCCTCTTTCACGGCGGCGATCAGCGCCGCGAGATCGGCAGCGGGGACGCGCGCGCTCTCGATGCTCTCCCCCGCCTCGTTGAGGGCGCGCGCGAGCTCGCCGGCCATCCAGACCGCGGCGTCGCGAGCCGCCGCCCCGCTCGCGAGGAGCGCTTCGAAGTACTGCACCGACGACGGTGACGCGGCGACGAACGCCCCCTGCTCGGGGGTCAGATCATGCTCGGACGCGATCCGGGCGCGGCGCGCTCGGGGCAGCTCGGGCATCTGCGCGCGCACCTCGGCGACCCAGCCGTCGCCGGCCTCGATCGGAACCAAGTCGGGCTCCGGGAAGTAGCGATAGTCGAACGCCTCTTCCTTCGACCGGAGTGAGTGCGTCTTGCCGGTGTTCTCGTCGAAGTGACGCGTCTCCTGGACGATCGCGTCACCACCGTCCAAAGCCTTCTGCTGCCGGTCGATCTCGTATGTGAGCGCGCGCGAGACGGAGCGGATGGAGTTCAAGTTCTTGATCTCAACCTTGGTTCCGAGCGCCTCGGTACCGCGCGCGCGCAACGAGACGTTGGCGTCGCATCGCATCGAGCCCTCTTCCATCCGTACGTCGCTGACGCCGAGCGTCTGCAGGATGGCGCGCAGCTCGGTCAGGTATCGCTGCGCCTCCAGCGGCGAGCGGACGTCCGGCTCGCTCACGACCTCGACCAAAGGGATGCCCGCGCGGTTGTAGTCGATGAGCGAGTACTTCGCCTCGGCGATACGCCCGGTCGTCCCAACGTGGAGGCTCTTGCCCGTGTCCTCCTCCATGTGCGCGCGCGTGATCCCGATGCGTCGCTCGACGCCGTCGACGTCGACGTCGAGGTGGCCCTCGACGCACAAGGGCAGGTCGTATTGCGATATCTGATAGTTCTTCGGCATGTCCGGATAGAAATAGTTCTTGCGGTGGAACAAGGAATGCGGCGCGATCCTGCAGTCGAGCGCAAGGCCGATCAGCATCAGGTACTCGATCGCGCGCTTATTCGGGACCGGTAGGGATCCCGGCTCGCCGAGACATACCGGGCATGTCTGCGTATTGGGCTCCGCGCCGAATGTGGTCGGGCTGTCGCAGAACATCTTCGAGCGCGTTGCGAGCTCGACGTGCACCTCGAGCCCGATCACGGTTTCATACGCGCTCACGATCGGCCCCACAGTGGAGGCGCGTCCACCGGGCCGCGCGCCTGCTCGTACGCGTACGCCACTTTGAAGAGAAGCCCTTCGGACATCGGCGGTCCCAGGAGCTGAAGTCCCACGGGAAGCCCGTCTTCGGCAAGGCCGCACGGCAGGCTGATCGCCGCTGCGCCGGCGAGATTGCTCGGGATCGTGAAGACGTCGTTCAGGTACATGGCGAGCGGGTCGTCGGCCTTCTCGCCGATCTTGAACGCGGTCGTCGGGCTCGTCGGCCCGAGCAGCACGTCGAACCGCTCGTACGCCTTTTCGAAGTCGCGGATCACGAGCGTTCGGACCTGTTGCGCTTTCCCGTAGTACGCGTCGTAGTAGCCGGCCGACAGCGCGTACGTTCCGAGCATGATGCGTCGCTTCACCTCGTCACCGAAACCGGCCGTGCGGGAGCGCACGTTCATCTCGACGACGTCTTTCGCCTCCGGCGCGCGCAGGCCCCAGCGGACGCCGTCGTAGCGCGCGAGATTGCTGGAACACTCCGCCGGCGCGATGAGGTAGTAGGCCGACAGCGCGTACCGGAACGACGGGAGGCTGATCTCGCCGATCTCGGCCCCCAGGCTGCTCAACGATTCGATCGCAGCCCGCACTCGCTCGGTGACACCCGGCTGCACGCCTTCCCCCTCGACCCAATCGCTCACGACGCCGACGCGAAGTCCCTTGACCCCGCTCTCGAGGCCCTTCACGTACGGAGGAACTTCCTCGGGGATGCTCGTCGCGTCCATCCGGTCGTGGCCCGCGATGGCTTCCAAGAGAAGCGCTGCGTCTTCGACCGTGCGCGCGAACGGGCCAACCTGATCGAGGCTGGACGCGAACGCGAGCAACCCGTAGCGAGAGACGAGTCCGTACGTCGGCTTCACGCCGACGACGCCGCAGAGGCTGGCCGGCTGGCGGATCGAGCCGCCGGTGTCCGTTCCGATACCAAGCGGCGCGAAGCCTGCCGACACCGCTGCGGCGCTGCCGCCGCTCGAGCCGCCGGGGACGCGCGCGAGATCCCACGGGTTGCGGCTCGGGCCGTACGCGGAGTTCTCTGTGGACGAGCCCATCGCGAACTCATCGAGGTTGGCCTTGCCGACGATCGGGACCCCGGCCCCACGGAGCTTCTTCACAACGGTGGAGTCGTAGGGCGGCACGTAGCCCTCGAGGATCTTCGATCCGGCCGTCGTCCGGACTCCGTCGATGCACAAGATGTCTTTCAACGCGAGCGGCACCCCGGCGAGCGGCCCGAGCTTCTCTCCCGCTGCGATCCTGCGGTCGACGTCGTCTGCCGTTGCGCGGCGAGGTCCGGCGTCAACGTCAGGAAAGCGTTGACGGAATCGTCGAGCGCTTCGATCCGCGAAAGGTGGGCGTCGACGACGTCGCGCGCGCTGGTCTCCTTGCGCGCGATCATCGAGCCGAGCTCGGCCGCGGGAAGCTCCCAGACCTCGGTCACGGTTCTTCCATGATCCGCGGCACCTTGAACCGGCCTTCTTCGACCTCCGGTGCGGTCGAGAGCGCTTTCTCCTGCGGGAGGCACGGCCCGATCTCGTCGGGCCGAAAGACGTTCTTCAGCGGCAACGCGTGCGAGGTGGGCTGCACGTCCTCCGTTGCCAGCGCGGTCACTTGATCGGCATACGCAAGGATGTCCGAGAGCTGGTGCGCGAAGCGGTCAAGCTCCTCGTCGGTGAACGACAGGCGCGCGAGGCGCGCGACGTGAGCGACCTGCTCTCGATCTAAGGCCATAGCGCGGGTCAGTCTACCGGGGGCCGCTGCGGCCGGAGCTCGAAATCACGCGAGCAGCGCGCGCAGCTCGTCTTCACCGATGATCGTCGTGCCGAGCTCCACGGCTTTGTCGTACTTCGAGCCCGGCGACTCGCCGGCGAGGACGTAGTCCGTCTTCTTGCTGACCGAGGAGGTGACCTTGCCGCCGGCCTGCTCGATCAATGCCGTCGCTTCTTCGCGGGAGAGCGTCGGCAGCGTTCCGGTCAGCACGAAGGTCTTGTCGCGGAGCGGCCCTTCGCCGACCGGCGTCACACCTTCGTCCGCCATATGAACGCCGGCTTTCCGGAGCTTGTCGAGCACGGCCCGGTTCCCCTTCTGACCGAAGAAGTCGACGACGCTCATACCGACGACTTCGCCGATCCCGTGGATGGACGCGATGTCCTCCGCCGAGGCGCCCTGAAGCGCATCGATCGACGGGAAGTGACGCGACAGGATCCGCGCCGTCGTCCACCCGACGTTTCGTACGCCGAGCCCCGTCAGCAGGCGCGCGACCGGCCGGTCCTTGGACGCCTCGATCGCGCGCAGAAGATTCCTGGTGCGCTTTCCTGGGATCATCCGGCCGGTGCGCTTGTCCTTCTCGAGCGCGAAGCCCTCGAGCTGCGTGAACTGATCGGCCGTGAGCGAGTAGAAGTCGCCGGGGTCCTGCACCCACCCCTTCTGGATCAGCTCTTCGATCGTCTGGTACCCGAGCCCCTCGATGTCCATCGATCCGCGGCCGGCGAAGTGGAACAGTCGCTCACGGCGTTGCGACGGACAGATGAGCGCGCCGGTGCAATACGCGACCGCCTCGCCTTCTTGCCGCACGATCGCCGAGCCGCAGAAGCGGCACGTGGTCGGCATCTTCCACGCCTTCAGACCTTTCTTGCGCTTCGCCAGAACCGGGCCGACGACTTCGGGGATCACGTCGCCGGCGCGCCGCACGATCACGGTGTCGCCCGGGCGCACGCCTTTGCGCGCGACCTCGTCCTGGTTGTGCAACGTCGCGGATTGCACGGTGACGCCGCCGACGTACACAGGCTCGAGCACGGCATA
>VAYV01000035.1 GCA_005883175.1 Actinomycetota bacterium | reverse complement strand
GCCGTCAGGTCGATGTGGCAGCGCCAGATCCACTTGCCCTTCTGCTCGCCCTTCTTCTCTTGCAACACTTGGAGCATCCCCGCCGGTTGCGGGTCGTGGACGATGATGAAGTCGTAGTCTTCGTCCAGCGCGTCGGCGTTGTCTTCGTTCACCTCGAAGAACAGGTCGCGCATCTCGTTCGTCCAGGGCACCTCCGCGCCCTGCAACCCGTTGTGCATCGCCTTCGTGACGGTGAAGAAAGCTTCGTGCCCTTCGAGCAGCCGCCACTCGACCTCCATCCCGAGGTCGCGCAACAGCGGGATCTGGGTATACAAGAGCTCTGCGACGCCGCCGCCGAATGCCGTGCTCGAAACGTTGAGGACGCGCGCGCCCTTGAAACGCTCCGCTCGTTTGCGGAGCTGGGCGACGGTTTGCGAGCCGACGACGGCGGAATAGTCGCCCAGGGATTTGGCCGGCGTCGGTACGAGGTTCAGCACGGTGCAGGTCCGGAAGACATGCGCCATATGCTACCCGCGACCGGTCGATGACACCCGTTCGTGGTCGTGTCTTTGAGAACTACGCCTGCTTCGCGATCAGCGAGAGCGTGTCGGCCCATCCGAGGTTTTGCGGGCGGTCGGTCACCAAGACGTTATCCATCGCGCGCGCGCGCTCTGCGAGCGGCGGATCGTCGGCCAGCGCGTCGCACACCATCACGAAGACGCCGACCTCGGCCGCGAGCTCGAGATCCGCGAACGCGTCGCCGATCGCGACGGCGTTCTCACGGGCGAACCCTCGGCGCTCGCGGTCGATCGCAACGGCGAGGCCCTTCGACACGCCGCGCGGGATGAGGTGGTACGCGCGTGCAGCGCCTTTCGGTATGCCCATGTACTCACCGTGTAGCCGTCCGTTGTCGTGAAGGGTCAGCCACCCGAAGCCCTTCCCGGCGAGCGTCGCGTCCGCTTCCTCAGGGTCGACCTTGCCGCGGAACAAGTGCGTGCACTCGCGCCATCCCGACCAAGGCGTGTGATGTTCGAGCAGCCCGGCAAAGCGCTCCAGAAGCAGCTTGACGGCACCGACCTCCTCCATGATCGCGGCCGGCATGCCGGGTTTCGGGGTCTCGCCGAAGTTCTGGACCACATCGCGACCGAAGTCGTACGAGATCTGCGCGCCCATCTCGGGAGGAGCGCCTCCGCAGGCTCGAGCGTCGCATTCCCGTCGGGGTCGTGCAAGAAGGACCCGTTGCGCCCCAGCATCGTCCCGTCGAGGTCTGTGTAGACGACCTTGATGCCTGAAAGCCGCTCGGAGAGCTGCGAAACCAGCTGCTCGGCCACGGTCGTCATGCTATCCCGCCCTGCGGAAACGGATACGCGTCCCGATGCCTTTTGACCTATCCTTAGTGCTTCATGGGTGCGATCCTCGGTCTTCGATGCCGTGAGTGCGGCCGCGAGTATCCCGCAGAGCCGATCCACGTCTGCGAGTACTGCTTCGCGCCTCTCGAGGTCGTGTACGACTACGACGAGATCCGCTCCGTGATCTCGCCGAAGAGCATCAGCGAGGGCCCACGGTCGATCTGGCGGTACGCCGACCTCCTCCCGGGCGGAGAAAAGCGCGTCGACCTCGGCGCGGGCCTGACGCCGCTGGTGCCGGCGCCTCGCCTCGGCGCCGAGCTCGGTCTCCACGACCTGTGGATAAAGAACGACACGCTGAACCCCACCCATTCCTTCAAGGACCGCGTCGTTTCCGTCGCGCTGACCGTCGCGCGCGATTTCGGCTTCAACACCGTAGCGTGCGCGTCCACCGGCAACCTCGCCACCGCCGTCGCCGCACACGCCGCACACGCCGGCATGTCGGCATACATCTTCATCCCTGCCGACCTCGAGCGCGGCAAGATCGTCGCGACGGCGGTGTACGGCCCGCAGCTCGTCGCGGTACAAGGCACCTACGACGACGTCAACCGCTTGTGCAGCGAGATCGCGGGCCAGTTCGAATGGGCCTTCGTCAACGTGAACATCCGGCCGTACTACGCCGAGGGCTCCAAGAGCCTCGCGTTCGAGATCGCCGAGCAGCTCGGGTGGCGCGCGCCGGATCACGTCATCGTGCCGATCGCGAGCGGCTCGCTGCTGACGAAGATCCGCCGGGGTCTCGACGAGCTGGTGAAGGTCGGGTTGCTCGACGGCCATCAGGCGAGGATCTCCGGGGCGCAGGCGGAGGGCTGCTCTCCGGTCGCGACCGCGTTCAAGGCCGGTGAAGACCACGTGCGGCCGGTGAAGCCCAACACGATCGCGAAGTCGCTTGCGATCGGCAATCCAGCCGACGGCTACTACGCGATCAAGGCGGCGCGCGAGTCCGGCGGCGTCATGGAGTCGGTAACCGATGAGGAGATCATCGACGGCATCTCGCTGCTGGCCCGCACCGAAGGGGTCTTCACCGAAACGGCCGGCGGTGTAACGATCGCAACCCTTCGCAAGCTGGCCGAGCGCGGCGACGTCAAGCCCGACGAGCGAACCGTCGCGTTGATCACCGGCGACGGATTGAAGACGATCGAAGCATTGGTGGACAGGGCCGGTCCGACGATGACGATCCCACCGTCGCTCGATGCATTCGCGGCGCAGCTAGAGTCCAAGAATTGAGCGCTTCCGTCCGCATCCCTACTCCGCTTCGCAGTGCGACCGGCGGCGTCACAGAAGTGACCGTCGACGCGTCGACGGTCCGTGAGATGGTCGCCGACCTCGAGCGTCAGCATCCCGGCATCCGCGACCGCATCTGCGAGGAATCCGGCGAGATCCGTCGCTTCGTCAACGTATTCGTCGGCGACGAAGACATCCGCTTCTTGCAAGGCCTCGATACGCAGATCCCACCCGGCACGCAGGTGTCGATCATCCCTGCCGTCGCGGGCGGCCGTTGACCGCGACCGGCCCAGCGGCTACCATTTTCCCAGGTAGAACGCCATTTTCTGAGGTCCCATGAAGTTCACACTCGGCACCGAGTACGGCATCCGCGCATTGATCGAGCTCGCCGCGCGGTACGGGGACGGTCCGGTTCCTGCGCGCGCGATCGCGACCGCGCAAGGCATACCGTTGCGTTTCCTCGAGCACCAGCTCGCCGCGCTGCATAAGGCGGGCATCGTCGATTCGCAGCGCGGTGCAAACGGCGGCGCTGCACTCGCGCGCGATCCGAGCGAGATCAGGATCTCCGAAGTGATCGACGCGCTCGAAGGGCCGCTCGCGCCCATGTACTGCTTGGAGCCGCACGACGAACGCTGCGTGCAGACGCATCAGTGCGGCGTGCAAGAGCTCTGGATGCGTGTCGAGGACGCGGTGCGGACCGTGTTCGAGCAGACCACGATCGCCGATATCGCAACGCGTCATCGTGAGTTGCAGCCGTTGCTCTGGCCGTCTCTGTTGACGCGCGCGACGCCTCAGAACTGATCGACGCGCCTTTCGGACGAATCCCGCGTCCGAAATTTCTTGCCCAGAATCCTTGAACACGACTTCTGGCAGATCTAGACTCGCACACTGTGTGTGGCGCTTCACAAGAAGTGAAGCGACGTCTGCCAAGGGAGGTGGGGCCTAGTGCCTGCCAAGAAGAGGGCAGCGAAGAAGTCGGCAAAGAAGCCGGCGCGCCGTAAGGCTGCGAAGAAGAAGACGACCGCGGCGAGAAAGCCCGCGAAGCGCAAGGCAGCCAAGCGCAAGACAGCGAAGCGGGCCAAGAAGAAGTAAAGCCCGTTCGAGTTCGACGTAAAGAGGCCCATCCGGGCCTCTTTCCGTTTGGCTGTCTTCTGTCTGCCCGATCTTCCTCATCTCCGCGTGCGTCGGGAGCGGCTGTTCATTTATCCTGCGCGTGGGGTGTTGGCTACAGGAGTCAGACGGCGGGTCCGTCGCGCACTGCGGTCACCCTTCCGTCCAGAGGTCGGAAGGGTGCCCCTCGTGCACGCCGGATACCACAAGATCGCGTCGGTTTGGTTCGAGAACGTGTTGAGCGACGTCGCGGGTCGCTACGGGCTCACGTTCTCCTCGACATATCTCCCTTTCATCAAGCGCGACCCCGTCTTCCGCCTTCGCCAGCCGGCGCCCGAAGTCGGACCGCCCACGTGGATCGGCGACGTCAAAATCTGTTCATGCACAGCAGAAATTTCAGTGACGAGCTCTTCGCCGGCCGCCCGATCCGTGGAACCCACATCGTGCGCGACCCGCGCGACGTTGCGGTTTCCGGGTACCGGTACCACCTGTGGACCGACGAGGAATGGGTGCACACGCCTTATGATGGGTTCGGCGGCAGGTCGTATCAGGAGACGCTGCGTTCGTTGCCCGAATCCGAAGGGTTGCTCCTTGAAGTAGGGCGGACCTGTCGCTGGACCGTCGCCGAGATGCGCGCGTGGGACTACACGCGCAGCGACTTCCTCGAGCTTCGATACGAAGATCTGATCGAAGACGAGGACTCGGGATTCGAACGGATCTTCCGGCACTACGGCTTCACGGATGCCGCCGTAGAGACGTCGGTTGAGATCGCGCGCAAGCACTCCTTCAAAGCGATGACCGGGAGGGCCATCGGCGAAGAAGGGGGCAACAGCCACCTCCGCTCTGGGAAGCCGGGCGAGTGGCGAGCCGAGTTCGGCGAGGAGCACGTCGAGCTCTTCAAGCGGATGGGCAACGACGTGCTCGTCATGCTTGGATACGAGCACGACGATTCCTGGACCGCATAAGCGGGCTCTGCCGAGGCGATCGATGCCCGACTCACTGAAAGCAGTGCGCGACGACGTCGTTGCATGCGCGCGATGCGCGCGTCTCGTCGACTGGCGGAACGAGGCCGCGCGCGAACCACCCGCGCGATATGCGGGACAGCCGTACTGGGCGAAGCCGCTTCCCGGGTTCGGCGATCCCAACGCGCGCTTGGTTGTCGTCGGACTGGCACCGGCCGCTCACGGGGGAAACCGCACCGGGCGGATCTTCACGGGCGACCGGTCCGGCGAGTGGCTGTTCCGCGCGCTTCACCGGGCCGGATACGCGAACCAGCCGAGCTCGGTCGCGCGCGACGATGGCCTGAAGCTGAAGGACTGCTTCGTCTGTGCGATCGTCCGTTGCGCGCCCCCGGCGAACAAGCCGTTGCCCTCCGAGCGCGACAACTGCATCGGATACACGGTCCGGGAGCTCCGGTTGCTTCGGCGCGCCCGGGCCATCCTCGCTCTCGGCTCCTACGCCTGGGACGGAGTCTTGCGAGCGGCCTCCGAGCTGGACGCCCACACCAAGCCCAAGCCCCGGTTCGGGCACGGGGCGACCGTGGAGGTCGGGCGATGGACGCTCGTCGGGTCCTACCACCCGAGCCAGCAGAACACGTTCACGGGCACGCTGACCGAGGGGATGCTCGACCGGGCGGTCGCCGCGGCCAAGGCGGCCAGCCGCCTGCGGTAGGCGGCCGGGGGCGGACTTGCGCGCCCCGACGTGGCGGCCGTATAAATAGCGTTAGCACTCGACCTATGAGAGTGCTAGCACTCTCAGGGATGAGAGTGCCAGGCCGGGAGCCGATACTCGAGCGCCGGCCGTACAGCCGACAAGTCAGGCCAAGGATAGGGAGGGGCGGATGGCTGCAAAGCTCATCGTCTTCGATGAGGAAGCTCGCCGCGCGCTCGAGTCTGGGATGAACCAGCTCGCCGACGCGGTGAAGGTCACGCTGGGGCCGAAGGGCCGCAACGTCGTGATCGAGAAGAAGTGGGGCGCACCGACGATCACCAACGACGGTGTGTCGATCGCCAAGGAGATCGAGCTCGAAGACCCGGCCGAGAAGATCGGCGCCGAGCTCGTGAAGGAAGT
>VAYV01000034.1 GCA_005883175.1 Actinomycetota bacterium | reverse complement strand
GATTCGGCAGCAACCGCCGCCGCGCTCGTCGACGGCTGGTTCCGTACCGGGGACCTCGCCGACGTGGACGACGACGGCTACCTGTCGATCGTCGGGCGCGCAGGCGACGTCATCCGCACCGGCGGAGAGGGCGTATCGCCGGCGGAGGTTGAGCTGGTCCTTGCCGAGCATCCGGCCGTCGCCGACGTCGCTGTGGTCGGGATCCCCGACGTGACCTGGGGCGAAGTCGTGTGCGCCGTCGTGGTTCCCAACGGGGATGAGCCGTCTCTCGACGGATTGCGCGCGCACTGCGAGGGGCGTCTCGCGTCATTCAAACATCCCCGACGTCTCGCGATCGTGGAGGAGATCCCGCGCACGTCCCCGACGAATCAGGTCCAGCGAAGGCTGCTCGTGGAGATGCTTTCATGACCGGCGCGGTCGTCGTGGGAACCGGATTCGGGTGCCTGACGCACGTGCGGGCGCTGCGCGTAGCGGGCTTCGACGTGGTCGGCCTCGTCGGCCGCGACCCCGACAAGACGGCCGCGCGCGCAACGCGATTCGACATCCCGAACGCGTTCACGTCGCTCGACGACGCGCTCGGGCTGCCCGGTGCCGACGCCTTCACGATCGCGACGCCGCCACACACGCACGCCGGCCTCGCGTTGCAGGCGATCAGGGCCGGGAAGCACGTCCTCGTGGAGAAGCCGTTCGCGCGCGACGCGACGGAGGCGCGCGTGATGCTGCACGCGGCCGAGCAGGCCGGCATCGTTCACCTGCTCGGCGCAGAGTTCCGGTGGGCAGCTGGACAAGCACTGCTGAACCGCGTCGTCCACGACGGAGCGATCGGCGAGCCTCGGCTCGCAACGTTCCTGCTCCACCTCCCGATCCTGGCCGATTCCACCGGCGAGGTGCCGGGCTGGTGGGGCGACTCCGCCCAGGGCGGCGGCTGGCTCGGCGCGCACGCGCCGCACGTCATCGATCAGATACGGATCATGCTCGGCGAGATCGACGGCGTGAGCGCGGGGTTGAGTCTTGCGGCAGATCGACCGACGGCCGCCGAGGACTCGTACACGGTGCACTTCCGCACCCGGTCCGGCGTCGAAGGCGTCATGCAGAGCACCGCCGGCGCCTGGGGGATGCCGCTGTTCGCGACGCGCGTGATCGGCTCGAAGGGGACGGCGCGCGCCGAAGGCGACACGGTGATCGTGGCCGACGCGCACGGAGAACGAGAGATCCGGTTGCCGGCGGATCTTGCTCCGTCGACGTTCGATGCCCCGCCACCCGACCTGATCGAGACCGCGTACGAGCGGATGCATTCGTTCGGTGTCGAGATGCCCCTGTATACGCGCCTGGCGGAGCGTTTCCGAGACCTGATCGAGGCAAGGCCCGTCGCGGCCGATCCCCCGCACGCCACGTTCGCCGACGGCGTGGCCGGGATGGCCGTCTTGGACGCCATCCGGCGCTCCGCGGCCGCGCGCGCGTGGGTGCACGTCGATTTGGAGAACGCTGTTCTGTCCAATTAAAATCGCTGTTCTGGAGGTCGCGTGGAACGAGAGCTGCTGCTGACGGGGATCGGAGGGCAGGGAGTTCAGCTCGCCGCGCGCGTCATCGCGACCGCCGCCATCGCGGAAGGCCGGAGCGTGCAGATGTTCGGCAGCTACGGCGGCATGATGCGCGGCGGCAACACGGATGCGACGATCGTCGTCTCGGATGCGCGGGTCGAGGCTCCTCCGACGGTCGGGCACGCATGGTCGGCGATCGTGATGCACGACCAGTTCGCGCCACCCATCCTCGCGAAGCTGATCCCCGGAAGCATCGTCGTCGTCAACACCGACGTGTGCTCGAGCAAGCCGGACCCTGCCCGCACCACCGTGGTCGAGGTTGCCGCGAACGAGATCGCCGACGGGATAGGCAATCGGCTGGCCGCTTCGATGGTGCTCACGGGCGCGTACGCCGCCGCAACCGGTCTCGTTTCTCTCGACGCGCTGGCGGAAGGGATCTCGGCGTCCCTCCCCTCCTATCGTCAGAAGACCGTCGACGTGAACGTCGCCGCACTCCGCGCGGGTTTCGAGACGGCGCCGCGTGATCTCGCTGCCGCCTGGCCGGCGGAGGTGCGCGCGTGAGCGAGAAGCGAGTCCTGACTCGAGGGACCGTGGTCATCGACGTCGACGCGTGCAAGGGGTGCGACCTCTGCATCGACGCGTGCCCTCCCGGCGTGCTCACGATGACCAGCCACGAGCTGAACGCGCGCGGGTACGCCTTTCCCATTCTGTCGCCCGGCTGCACCGGCTGTCGCATCTGCGCTCAGATCTGCCCCGACTTCGTGTTCCAGGTCTACAAGTACGACGAGCCGATCGAGCTGGTGGTGAACGAATGAGCATGAGACTGCTCGAAGGGTCCGAAGCGATCGCGGAGGCGATGGTCGGCGCAGGCTGCCGATTCTTCGCCGGGTATCCGATGACGCCGTTCACGGAGGTCCTCGAGCACATGGCGCGTCTGCTGCCCGAAGCCGGCGGCGTGTGCATGAACGCCGAGAGCGAGCTCGAAGCGATCGGGATGGCGTGGGGCGCGGCCGCGACCGGCACGCCTGCCGCGACCGGCTCGACCGGGCAAGGCCTCTCTTTGATGCAGGAGTCGCTGGCGGAGATCACGCTCGCGCGTTTGCCGCTCGTCGTGCTGAACATGGCGCGCGCGCAAGGCGACTACTTCCAAGCGACGCGCGGCGGCGGGCACGGGGACTACCGCCACATCGTGCTTGCGCCGGCAGACGTCGCCGAAGCCGTCGGTCTCGTCCGCTACGCATTCGAGCTCACGTTCCGCTGGCGCAACCCGGTGCTCGTCTTCGGCGACTACTACCTTGCGCATACGGCCACGTCCGTGGACATCACGGAGGTCGAAGCTGGTGAACGCGACGTGAGCTGGGCCTTGAACGGAAGCTCCGGAGGGACCGGTAGCGCGAAGCTCGTGTCGCCGCTCGGCGCGTTCAAGCGCAAGAACCAAGCCGGCTACAACCTCGCCGACCACTACGCGAGCTGCGCCGCCGCGACCACCGAGATGACGGCCGGTGTGAAGCCGATCGTCGAAGCGGAGCACACCGACGGCGCCGAAGTCGTGGTCGTCGCGTTCGGCACGCCGGGCCGCTACGTTCGAGCAGCCGTGCGCTCCTTGCGTGCCGACGGCGTTCCGGTCGGGTACGTGCGGCCGGTCACCCTCTACCCGTTCCCCGGGGAGGCGGTCGCCCGCGCCTGCGCGGACGCGCGCGCCGTCGCCGTGTACGAGAACAACCAGGGGCAGATGATCGACGACGTCCGCCTGAGCGTGCTCGGTCGGGCGCCCGTCCACTTCATCGGCGGCCTCAGCCTCGACAGCTCGGGGTTCGGGATCGCACCGGACCTCGACGTGGCGGTCTTGCGCGCGCGCATCGAGGAGGTGTTCGCGAGATGACCGAGCACGAGGGTCGCAACGTCGTCCCCACCGACCGGCCGCCGGAGCAGCCGGCCACGCTGGTCCGCGACTTCACGCCGGACCTGATCGACGTCGGCACGCACCACCTTTGTCCCGGCTGCGGCGAGCCGGTCGCGATGCGCGCTGCGCTGGAGGCCGTGGCGGAGCTCGGCGTCGTGCAACGGACGATCGGGGTCTTCGGCATCGGTTGCTACACCGCGTTCTCGAACAACCTGGACGTGGAGGTGCTGCAAGCGTTGCACGGGCGCGCGCCCTCACTCGCGACGGGCGTGAAGCGGGCGAAGCCCGCCGCGTTCGTCTTCACCGTCCAGGGCGACGGGGACATGGTGAACGAGGGACTACAAGAGGTGATCCACACGGCTGCTCGCGGAGAGAACGTCACGTGCATCATGCTGAACAACGGCGTCTTCGGTGAGACCGGGGGGCACATGACGGCCACAACGGTCATCGGGCAGCGGACGAAGAACACGCTCGAGGGGCGGAACGCCGAAGACCACGGCCATCCGATCCTGCTGGCGAACATGCTGGCCGGCATCGACGGATCTGCATACGTCGCGCGCGGCGCCGTGAACAACGCACACAACGTCGCGCTGACGAAGCAGATGATCACGGCCGCGTTCGAAAGCCAGATCGCCGGCCGCGGGTTCTCGTTCGTCGAAGTGCTGACGATGTGCCCGACCGGCTGGTTCATCGATACGACGGAGGCGCCCGAGTACCTCGCGGACAACCTCGCCGCCGTGCATCAGATCGGCGTCTTGAAAGACGTCGCGCGCGCCGATGCCTGACGCGCGCATGGTGCTCACGCACCTCGGCCGGTTCCGCGATCAGATGGTGCCCTTGCTCGAGCGGCTGGTGCCCGGCGTGGCGTTCACGGATCACGGCTCGAGCGACGTGCTCGTCGCGTTGCCGACCGACCACGACGCGCTCGTGCGGAAGCTGACACCGGCCATCAAGTGGATCCACGTGCTCGGCGCGGGAGTGGACGGGTTCCCCCTCGATTCCGTCGGGGATCGCGTGCTCACCTCGTCCCGCGGCGCCGCAGCGCCGGCGATCGCTGAGTTCGTGCTGGCGGGGATGCTCGCGTTCGAGAAGCAGCTGCCCGAACGGTGGATAACCGAGCCGCCCGCACAGTGGAACGTCGCGCGCCTCGGCAGCTTGCGCGGCAAGACGGTCGGCATCCTCGGCCTGGGTGCGATCGGAACCGAAGTCGCGCAGCTCGCGCTTGCCTTCGGGGCGCGCGTGGTGGCATTGCGCAGAACCCAGAGGACATCGCCTGCAACGAAGGACACGCATCACGTGCTGGGCAAGGCGGCTTTCGCCGACATGAAGCCGGGTGTCAATCTCGCTAACGTTTCGCGCGGCTCGATCGTCGATCAGGACGCACTCCTGGCTGCTCTGGACGACGGAACGGTGGCGCGCGCGAATCTCGATGTGACAGACCCGGAGCCGTTGCCGGCCGGCCATCCGCTCTACTCCCACCCACGCGTCAGGCTCACGCCGCACATCTCGTGGAGCTCGCCCGACACGATGCGCAGGACCATCGAGATGTTCGCCGAGAACCTGCGTCGATACGACAGCGGCGAACACCTGCACGGTCTCGTCGATCTCGCAGCCGGTTACTAGAAAGGACTCCATGAACAAGCTGCGTGCGGAAGACCTCGCGTTCCTGGAGCGCGCGCCCAAGCGCTGGGACTTCGAGGAGCCGGTCGCCGCGACGCCGGAGGCGGTCTTCGAAGCGATCAGCGCCGATCCATCGACGTGGTCGTGGTTCCCCGGCCTATCGAAGGATGCTCGATATCACGGCCCGGGACCGCCCGGTGTCGGATCGATCCGCGAGGTCTCGATGGCGGGCACCACGTACAAGGAGACGGTCCTCGCGTGGGAGCCGCCGACCCGCTGGGCGTACCGCGTCGACGAGTGCTCGGCGCCGATCGCGCGCGCGCTCGTCGAGGACTGGGTCATCCAGCCGAAGGGTGAGGGCAGCGTCGTGCGCTGGACCTTTACGATCGACCCGCGCGCGCTGTTCATCGCGGGCCTGCCGGTCGCCGGGCCGCTCATGGGCAAGCTCTTCGCCAAAGCCATGCGGAACCTGAGCGAGCAGCTCGTGGCCGCCGGACGGACGTAGCGATGCGGTTCTCGTTCGCGGAGTCGATGACGGATCCTTCGTTCTACGCGCCGCTGGCGCGCGCGGCCGAGGAGGCAGGCTACGACTCGTTCGTCGTGCCCGACTCGCTCGCGTACCCGAAGGAATCCGACGACACATACCCGTACAACCCCGACGGCACGCGCGAGTTCCTCGAGGACAAGCCGTTCCTGGAGCCCTTCTCGCTGATACCCGCGCTGGGCGCGGTGACCGAACGGCTCCGCTTCACCACGTTCGTGCTGAAGCTACCGATCCGGCACCCGCTGCTCGTCGCGAAGCAGGCCACCTCAACCGCGGTGCTGACGAACGGCCGGCTCGTGCTCGGCGTGGGGACGAGCCCGTGGACGACCGACTACAAGCTGCTCGGCGTGCCG
>VAYV01000033.1 GCA_005883175.1 Actinomycetota bacterium | reverse complement strand
GCCCCGGAGCAGAACGACAGCGGGCCGGCGCCCGTCACGACCAGCACGCGCGCCTCGTCGTCCACTGCGAACGCGTCGATCGCGGTACCGATCGCTTCGGCGGTCTCGCCGTCGACGGCGTTGTGGACCTCGGGGCGGTTCAACGTCAGGACGGTGACCGCGTCGTTCGTCGTGACGAGAACCTTGTCGCTCATGCCGTCGGCACGCTTGCGACGAAGTCCCGGACCAGTTGCACGAGGCCGCGAACTTCATCCGCGCGCGGCAGCGAGTCGAAAGGCTGCGCGGTGATCGCCCCGGGGATCAGCCGCGCGACTTCGATCCCGGCTTCGGTCGGATGGATCACGTCGTTGCCCGGGATCACCAGCACGCGACACCGGATCATGTCGCTCGTGATCCCCCCTTCCAACGGCGACGTCGGCGGAACACCTTCGAGCGCGGCGGCGATCGACATCGGATCATGCCGGGTCCAGTCGCGACGGAGATCGTCGAGCCGCCGGGGGTTCGCGTCGATCTCCGTGCGCGCGAGCGGGATCGTCATCAAGAACTCGATCGCGCCCTCGATGCCGCCGCTCCGGATCGCGTGTGCACCGCCGGCGAACAGCATCTGCAGCCACGGGGGCGCTTTCCCGTCGTCTCCCATCGCACCCGGTCGGGCCATCACCAGCGCGCGCGCGCGGTCCGGCGCGATGCACGCGACGCGCGCCAGCGTTGCCGCGCCCATCGATGCACCGGTGAATATCGCCGACGCCCACCCAACGTGATCGAGCATCCCGATCGCGTCTTCCGCGAGCTTCACGTAGCTGAACTCGCGCGCGTCGCGTACCGGCGAAGAGCGGCCGTGACCGCGCGCGTCGTAGGACAGAACGGTAAAAGTCTCGCTGAATGCGTCGATAACGTCCCGGTCACCATCGCCGCAGCTGGCCAGCCCGTGACACCACACCAGCGGCGGACCGTCGCCGTACACCTCGTACGCGAGCTCGATCTCGCCGATGCGCGCGCGCTGTTCCATGGCCGGAGGCTATCAGGAGGCCCCGCTTGGGGGTCCGGCGCTCAAGGCCTAACGGCCGCGCTCCGAACTCAACGGAAGGAGGTTCTCCGATGCAGCCGACCCACGCAGACGCCAGGGTGATCGCGTTCGGCCCGAAGCGACGGGCCGCGCGAGCGTTCGGCCGCCGCCGCGCCCTCGCGCGCGGCATCGTGTCCCTGTGGCTGGGAGCGGCCGCCCTCGCCGTCCTTCTCCTGGTCGGTGAAGTGGTCGCGGTGCTGCTCCGGCACGGGCTCACCGGGATCGGTATCGGCCTCGTCATCGTCTCGGCTGCCGGGTGGCCCCTGGCAGGCCGTTTGATCAAGACCGGCCGTCCCACGTCGCCCAAACGGCCCAGCTCCAAGGAAAGCCGTGCCGTTCCTGTGGCACGCTGTTGCCGCTGGACGCGCGCGCCTGCTCATGCGGCGCGTTGACCGACAACGCGACGTTCAGAGAGCGCGCGGAATTCGAAGTGAAGCAGTGGCGTGCATACAAGGAGCGCGCGACCGCGGAAAGCGCCTAACCGGCGCTACAGGTACTGACCGGGGTTCGGATCGATCGTCCTGACGTCGGGACGCTGATCCCCCGATGGAAGCGCCCGCCGGCGCATCTCCTCTAGCTGCGAGGCCATCTGAAGCTGCTGCGACGCGATCGCGGCCTGGATCCCCTGGAACAAGCCCTCCAACCATCCGAGCAGCTGCGCGTGAGCGATCCGTAGCTCCGCCTCCGACGGGATCTCGTTGTCGCCGAACGGAAGCGTGATCCGATCCAGCTCTTCCGCGAGCGGCCCCGACAGCGCGCCCTTCAGCTCCGTCACGACACGCGCATGGATGTCGGCAAGGTGCTCGCGCGCGTTCTCGTCGAGCGGCGCGCGCCGCACCTCCTCGAGCATCTCGCGCACCATCATCGCGATGCGGAGCAGCTTGCCGGGCTGATCGACCCCGCCGGGGCCCTCCCCTTCTGGCGGAATCCCCTCCTGCGAGGAAGCGTCCTGTTCGGCGACCGGAGGCGCGTTCGTCTGATCCATCGACGGCATTCTGTCGAGGTTCACCACCGTGAGCAAAACGGGCTCCTCCTCGCGAACGGGACGGATATCCGAGAGTGCTAGGGCAGACCATCCGGTTTAGCCATACAAAGACCGGGTGTTACCGCCGACCATTCGGATGGTGAGACGGATGCCATCCTTCCGAACCCTGCGGCGCCTCGCGCTCGCCGTGTGGGCTGCTTGCGCGCTGTTCATTTATCCGGCGGCACATGCCCAGGCCGGTTTGCTTCCGGTTCCACTCCCTTCGGTATCTTTGACCCCTCTTCCCCTTCCGACCTCGAGCCCGCTGCCGTTGCCGAGCGTGCCGATCGTCGGAGACCTGCTGTCGCCGACCCCGACGGTCACCGGCGTTCCGGGTGTCCCGCTTCCCGGCCAGCTGAACGACACGGTGAGCGGCATCACCGGGCTGCTCGGACTGGGCGGCAACACCGGCACCCCATCCCAGCCGACGACCGGCGGAACGAGCTCCGGCTCGACCAAAAGTGGCACGACCGGCCACTCGAGCGGGACATCCACGACGTCGAACACGAACCGCTCGCACGTCGGCACATCGGGGCTCACGGTGCTGGACGGGATCGGCGTGATCACACCGGGCGAGTCGTTCGACGCTCCGTACGCCAGCATCACGGGTCAGGCCGCGAAGAAGGCGGCCGGGCGCGCGCTCGACCTCGCCGGTCCCCTGGCGCCGCCCCTGCTCCTCGCGTGCATAGCGCTCGGCGTGCTGCTGATGCTCAGTCGCGGTTCCACGCGGTTGGTCAAGCTCGACGTGGCGGGGCTCGCGCGTCGGACGTGGCAGATCTGAATGGCCCGGCAGAGCGATAGCGCGCGCGCCGAGGGGCCGCTGATGACCGGCGGCCGCGTCTCCGTCTACTTCTCGATCCGCTACTTCACTCCGATCATGGTGCTGCTGGCCGTCGCCGCATCGACGACCCATCCGAACGTCGACCGCTTGACCGGCCTCCTGACCGCGCAGATCGCCCTGGCGGTCGCGACGCACGCGATGGCTGCGCGCGGCGGCTCATGGGTCGGGCGCGCGATCTGGATCGGCATGGTCACCGACGTCGTCGCCGTCTCCGCCATGGTCGCGATCACCGGCGGCAGCAACGGGCCGCTCGTGTTCCTCTACACGGTAGGCGCGCTGGCGGCCGGCATCTTGCTCTCGTCGCGCGCCGGCTTCCGTTTTATCGTGCTCTCGACCATCGCGATCGTGACGATGGATGTGATGACGCACACGCATGCGTTCGGAAAGACGACGTTCTTCCCCGGCGGGCTGGCCGCCGTCGCCGCGCTGTGGATCATCGGGGGCGCCGGCACGATGTTCAGCATCTACAACGAGCGCGAGCTCAAGCGGCAGAACGCCGAGCTGGCGACGATCCGCCAGGTGACCCTCGACATCGAGGACTCGCTCACGCTCGAGGAGATCTTCACCGACCTGTGCCGCGGCGTCGTCGAAGGGTTCCGCTTCGACGCAGCAGCGCTGCTGCTGTGGGACGGCGACATGATGCGCGTCCGCTTGTGACGAGCCGCAAAGAAGCGACGAGCGACGGCGCGCTGATCCCGCTCCTCGGACCTCGCGGCTACCTCGCGATCCCGATCGCAGAAGACGGGCTGCTGATCGTGACGCGCGACGGACGGAAGGGCCGGCCCGGCACGTTGCGCGAGAACGAGGTTGAAGCGCTCGACCGGCTGGCGCACCACGCGCGCCTGGCGATCGCAAACGCACGTTTGCACGCGCACATGTCCGAGATGGCGATAACCGATCCGCTCACCGGTCTCGCGAACCACGGCGAGATGCAGGCGCGCTTGGCGTTCGAGTGCGGACGCCTCCAGCGGTACGCGACGTTGCGCGCGGCCGGCCACCACCTGTCTGTGATCCTGCTGGACATCGACCACTTCAAGAAGTTCAACGACCGCTTCGGTCACCAAGCCGGCGACGCCGTCCTGAAAGGCGTGGCGGCCGCGCTCAAGGGCGCGGTCCGTTCGTTCGACATCGCCGCGCGCTACGGCGGCGAAGAGTTCGCCGTCATCCTTCCGGAGACGACCGAGGAGGCCGCGCGCGAGATCGCAGAGCGCATCCGCCGGTCGGTGTCGATGTATCCGTTCGCGAGCGAGGACGGCAAGTCGGTGCGCGTGACTGCCAGCGTCGGGATCGCGACGGCGCCGGAGAACGGCTCAACGCCCGCGGCGCTGATCAAGCAGGCAGACGCCGCGCTGTATCACTCGAAGGAAGAAGGCCGGAACCGCGTGACGCACGCGCTCGATACCGAGCGGCCCGTTGCGCGCGTGCTATCGATGGACTCTACGCGACGCCGGCGGGAACAAGGCGCAGCCCGCGCTCGCGCCGGATCGCGGCGCGCTCCCGCGCGGTCGTCCCACCCCAGACGCCGAACTCCTCCCGTTTGATCGCCCACTCGAGGCACTTTTCCCGAACGGGACACGCGGCACAGAGAGACTTTGCTTTCATGATGGCCGCGCCCGACTCTGCATAGAAGAGCTCGGGATCCAATCCTCGACAGATTGCGTCGTCGAGATACGGGAACATGCGGCCGCGTCTAGTTTCCCCCTGAAACACGCATGACCTCCTTACTTACTGCGTGCGAGAACAAAGGCTCGCGTTACCGGCTGGACGACTTCATCCTCGGGAAAGGAGGGAAGAGGGGAGTAGTGATACGCCGTCGTTGCGCGTTAAGTCAAGAACGAGAAAAACCTTTCGACGAGGCTAACTCGCTTATGCGAGCCTCTAGGTCTCGTGTCGCAAGCGCTATAGGCCGGATGCGTTAGCGCGCATGAGATCGAATGTCGCGGCGCCGCCGTTCGCAAGGGTTCCACGCAATTTTCTGCCCTCCGGCGTTGGCGACAACGCCGTTGTTACGAGTTCGTGAAGATCGGCGCCGTTCGCTTCCGGTGCGCGCGCACGCCACAACATCTCGATGATCTTCGCTCTGATCGCGTACGCGTCGACTTCTTCGTCGCCGATCACGATCGGCGGTGCGAACGCGCGCATCGCGGTCAGCAATTCGGCAACGGGCTGGGGGACCAAGCCCGCGGGCTCGGCGCCGGCACGCAACAAGCCGCGCACGCGGGTCGAGGACAGATCGCTCACCGCGGGATGAAGCCGGAGCACAGACACGCGGTCGGCGAAACGGCGGTTCTGCTCGAGCACGGTACGCAGTAGCTCGCCTTGATCGGCGCGCGGGGCGACTACGAGACGCGCTGAACCGAACAGCCGCTCGAGCGCGCCGTTGCGATCGTCGTACCAACGGGGGTCGAAGATCTGCTCGATCTTGTCGGAACCAACCAAGAACGTGATCTCCGCGTCCGGATAGACGCGCTGGGCGGCTTCCGCCTGGTCGGCGTACAGGCCGTGCGAGCTGGCACCGACGCCGAACGCACCGCCGGTCAGCGCGCGCATGGCGAGCAGCCGGTCCTCCGGGATCAGCCCGGAGGGCTGCTTGCCGACCGTGTTGTGCGCGAGCAGCAGCACGACGCAGTCGAAGCCTTCTTGCAGCGCTCGCTCTGCGAGCAGCATGTGCGCGGCCGTCGGCGGGTTGAAGGAACCGGGCAGCAACGCAACGTTGCGCCTCGCGCCGGGAGGCTTCAAGGTCGCGAGCGACGGCGGAGCCGCGGGGTCGAGCTTCTCCCACAGCGCGCGCATCGCGAAGATCGCTTGGAGGTTGTGCGCATCCACGCTCATGTGCCCTTGTGCATCGTACTCGCCCCCCTGGGGGCTCGCCCGCTTATCGTTTGGCGCCGTCACACGAAGCGGCGAGGATGACGCACATGGATCCGTGGGACCACATCCGCAAAGCGGTGGCCGATAACCGATCGGGGTCGGTGCAGGTCGCGCACCGCGCCGCCCTCGGGTTCGAGTCATTGACGACGCGCCGGGACGTGATGCGTGCCTCGCGCGCGTTGCTGCGCGCGCATCCGGCGATGGCGGCCCTGTGGCGGCTCTGCGCGGCGGCGCTCGAGGGCCAGGAGGAAGCAGCCGCCTATGCCGAGCAGCTTGCATCGGCCACCACCGCGGCCGCGGACGCAACCCGGTGGGTCATCACGAAGCGCAAGACGGTCGTCCTGACACACTCGTCGTCCGGGAGCGTGGTGCGCGCGCTCGAGCGCGTTCGTGGGAAGGTTTCCCTCGTGATGTGCACGGCCTCGATCCCGGGCGGCGAAGGGCGGGCGCTTGCCCGGCGCCTCGAGACCGCTGGGTTCGAGACGTCGGTCATCCCCGACGCCGGCATCGCGCGCGCATGCGAGGAAGCCGACGTCGCGCTCGTCGGCGCGGATGCCGTGACCGACGAGGGCGTGGTGAACAAGGTGGGAACGGCCATCCTGGCGCTGGGCGCGCGCGAGGCGGAGATCGGCTGCTACGCGATCGCAGCGACGGGGAAGCTCGTGCCGTCCGAGTTCTGGCGGCCGGAGGCGTCGCCGGCGTACGAATCGACGCCGCTCGAGCTGTTCGACGCCGTCATCACCGAGCGGGGCGCGAAGCGGCCGGGATACGTGCGGCGCGCGGCAGCCCGCCTCGAGCTGCCCGAGAAGCTGCTGGGGATCTCGATATGAAGACCGTCGAGATCCTGTCGATCGGCGACGAGCTGCTGCGCGGCATCGTGCAAGAGTCGAACTCGTACTGGCTGGCCAAACGCATCGCGGCGCGCGGGGCGGCTTTGCGCAGGGTGCAGGTGTTGCCCGACAAGCCGCCGGTGGTCGGCGCCGAGATCGCCGCGGCGCTGGAGCGCGCGCCCACGCTTCTGATCACGCACGGCGGCCTCGGGCCGACCGACGACGACCGCACGCGCGAGGCGATCTCCCTGGGGACGGACCGGCCCATCGAGGTGAACGAGCAGGCGGAGACGATCGTGCGGCGGCGGTATCGAGAGCTTGCCGCCGACGGCGCCGTCGCGGACGACGCGATGACCGAGGAACGTTTGCGCATGGCGCGGCTGCCTCGGGGGTCGACCGCGCTCGATAACCAGGTGGGCGGTGCCCCCGCGTTCCTGATGACGCTCGGCGAGACGACGCTCGTCGCGCTGCCGGGCGTCCCACCGGAGCTCTTCTGGATCTGGGAGCACCCCCTTGTTCCGTACCTCGACGACCTGCTCGGACCCGGTGGCTTCGCGGAGACGACGTTCCAGATCGAGCACCGCGACGAGTCGTCGATCGCGGCGATGCTCCAAGAGATCCAGAAGGGGCACGCGGGCGTCTACATCAAATCGCGCGCGCACGGCTTCGGCGAAGAAGACCTGCTCCGGATCACCGTGCACGCAACGGGCGAGAGCGATACCGCCGCGCGCGCGCTGGCCGACGCCGCCCTGGCAGATCTTCGTGAACGGTTCGGTGCTCTACAGATCTCGATCACCGAGAGCGACGGTCGATCTTGATCCCGAGAATGGCGCAATGTCCCTAGTGACCGGACAAAGAGGGCAACAGTAATATGGCGCTCGTTCCGGGCGGAACCGCCCGGTGTTCCGGAGGTTTGGACATGAAGAAGAAGATCGTCGTCGGCATCGCTGCTCTGGCGGGAGCGATCGCGATGCTCATTCCGGCCTCGTCGCGCGCGGCGACGCCCACCTGCCTCGTCGTGAACGGGCCGGGCGGGTTCCACCTCCAGATCGGGTACGCGCCGCACGGCCCGAGCGACTGCCAGCACATCCCGTAGGGCAGGCAGAGACCAACGACCGGCGCCATGGCGCCGGTCGTTTCGTTTACGCGACCAATGATGCTTTTCAGGAGCCTCGGAGAGGATAAGACATGAACCTAACCAACCAGAGCTACGTCATCTTCATCGGCACCAAGAACTTCGTCGAGCGCTCATTCCGAGACGAGAAAGGCTGGGTAAAGGTGAGCGCGCGCGGCCGCACATTCCGCGCGACCGCGGAGCAGGTCCTGAATCACGTGCTGCCGGCGGTTGCGGGCATCAAGCCGGGCGTGACGATCACGGTGGAGCGCAACGACACTTAGCCTTTCGCAAATGACACCGGAGCGAGGCCGTTCGCAAACAATCGCAATTTCCTCTGCGGGACTTGTGGCCGGAATCACAGCGACAAGATATGCGTCGAGAAGATTCTGTTGAGCGTCCATGTGTCAATGGATGGCGCTATGCGCGATCTATTTACATCTGAACGCATCGACGCCAAGTTGGCGGCGCGGCTGCAAAGCCGCATGGCATCATTTCGATCGATCATGGCTCGGGCTATGAGGTGTTAGGCGTCTTCTCCAGCCGAACGTCCTGCCACTCGAAGTCGGGGCGAGGCGGCGAGTCGAGGTTAGCCCTTCGT
>VAYV01000014.1 GCA_005883175.1 Actinomycetota bacterium | reverse complement strand
GGCTGTGCCGAAGACGTTGCGGCTCTTATTCGGGCCGAGCGGCCGGCCGCTGCGGGCTAGACTGGCCTCACAGATGACCTTCGAGCCGAAGCTTGTCGTTTCCGCTGCCGATGTCCTCGGAGAGCGCCGCGAGCGCGCGCCCGTCGACCCCGCCGCGATCGCGCGCGGCGTCGACCTGATCCTTCGAGGGATCGGGGAGGACCCCACACGCCCGGGCCTGGTCGAAACGCCGCGGCGCGTCGCCGAGTCGCTCTCCGACCTCGTCGCCGGCTACGGCGTCGACCCGGTTTCCGTGCTCGAGCCCCTCGCCGATGAGCGGGGTACCGGACTGATCATGATGCGCGCGATCCCGATCGCGTCGCTTTGCGAGCACCATCTGCTTCCGTTCACCGGGACGGCGGCCGTCGCGTACCTCCCGGCTGAAGACGGCCGCATCACCGGACTGTCGAAGCTCGCGCGGCTGATGGACGTGCTATCGCGCCGTCTCCAGGTGCAAGAGCGCCTCGTTCGCGAGGCGGCCGACGCGTTGGAAGAAGCCTTGGCGCCGCGTGGCGTGTTCGTTCTGATCGAAGCCGAGCACACCTGCGTCAGCCTCCGCGGCGCGCGCAAGCCTGGATCCGTCACGGTAACCACCGAAGCGCGCGGCGTCTTCGCCGGCGACGCCGCCGCGCGCGCGGAGCTGGCGGCGCTCGCGCGCGGCTGATGGAGCCTCGCCCTCGCTTCGACGATCTGCCGCTCGCGAACGGCACCGTCCTTCGCTTATCCGAGCGAACACACGTCATGGGCATCTTGAACGTAACGCCGGACTCGTTCAGCGACGGCGGACGCTTCTTCGACGCCGAAGCTGCGTTGAAGCAAGGCATCGCGCTGGCGGAAAACGGCGCCGACATCATCGACATCGGTGGCGAGTCGACGCGGCCGGGGGCCGAGCCCGTCGACCCCGGCGAAGAGTTCTCGAGGGTGGTTCCGGTCATCGAAGGGTTGCGGGAACGGATCGAGACGCCGATCAGCATCGACACGACGAAAGCCGATGTCGCGGCCGCCGCGCTCGACGCAGGCGCCGACATCGTGAACGACGTGTCGGCCGGACGCTTCGACACCGAGATGGTTGGTCTCGTTGCATCCCGAGCCGTTCCGGTCGTGCTGATGCACATGCTCGGAGAGCCACGAACGATGCAGGAAGTCCCGGCGTACGAAGACGTCGTCGAGGACGTCGCGGCGTTCCTCGCCTCTCGGGCAGCAACTGCGATGGAAGCGGGCGTCGCGCGCAACAAGATCATCGTCGACCCGGGGTTCGGATTCGGGAAGACCCGCGAGCACAACCTCGAGCTGCTGCGGAACCTTCGGCGGTTCACCGAGCTCGGCTACCCCGTCCTGGCAGGGACTTCGCGGAAGTCCTTCATCGGCGCGACGCTCGATCTGCCGGTCGGCGAGCGGCTGGAGGGGACCGCCGCGACGGTCGCGCTGGCGGTGGCCGCGGGCGCCTCGATCGTACGTGTGCACGATGTCGGGCCTATGCGCAGAGTGGCGAGTATGGTGGAGGCTGTGCTGCGGGCCACGAGCTCGGGCGCGGAGCGGGAGCGATGATGCAGGGATCCGACCTGATCGAGGTGCGAGGCCTGAAGCTTCGTGGCCGCATCGGAGTCACCGCCGACGAACGCTCACAGGACCAGCCGCTCGTCGTCAGCATCGCCGCGCGTCTGGACACGCGCGCCGCGTCGACGACCGACGACCTCACCGCGACGCTGGATTACGAAGAGGTCGTTCGCCAGATCTCCAAGATCGTGTCATCGGAGGCGTACTCGTTGATCGAAACGCTCGCGGATCGCATCGCGCGCACGATCCTCGAGCACGCCTACGTGGAAGACGTGTGGGTACGCGTCGCGAAGCCCGAGGCGCCGCTCGCCGAAGAGGTCGAGGAAGTCGCCGTCGAGATCACGCGCTCTCGCGAGGATCTCGGCCCGCAGCGTTGACGCGCGCATACCTCGGTCTCGGCTCCAACCTCGGCGACCGGCACGCGTTGCTGCGTCAGGCGGCCGAAGCGCTCGATTGGGGTGACGTCTCTGTCGTCGCGCGTTCGCGCGTGTACGAGACCACACCTGTGGGCGGCCCCGACGCTCAGCCCGACTTCCTCAACCAGGTGATCGCGGTGGAGACCGCCCTCGACGCGCGCGGCCTGTGGGAGCGCTGCTCCGCAGTCGAAGCCTCACTCGGCAGGTCCCGCGAGCACGAGACGCGGTGGGGGCCACGGGCGATCGACATCGACGTGCTGACCTTCGGCGACGAGGTCGTGGCCGAACCCGACCTCGAGATACCGCACCCACGCATCGGCGAGCGAGCCTTCGTCCTCGTTCCGTTGGCCGAGATCGCGCCCGAGCTGGAGGTCGTGTCGCTCGGGACGGTGGCCGACCTCGCCCGCGGTCTCGGTGCGGATGGTTCGGCGAAACATCCAGGCCGTCTCAGGCCAACGTGTCTCCGCCTACCTCGCCGTTCACCGTTGCCGTCCTCGGCGCGGGGCGCGTTGGTGGCTCCTTCGCCAGAGCCCTTCGAGCAGCCGGCCACGACGTCCTGGCCGAGCTGCGGCGAGACGACGACCCCTCGCCGATCGCGCGCGCAGACGTGATCGTGATCGCGGTTCCCGACGATGCGCTCGCCGGAGCTGCGGCCGCCGTCGCGCGCCTCGGGCGCGCCGGAGCGGTCGTCATCCATACGTGCGGAATCCAGGGCCTCGCGCCGCTCGAAGGCTGCGGGCCCTTCGTCGCGGCGATCCACCCGGCCGTTCCCGTTGCATCGTCCGAGCAGCCTTTCACGGGCGTGATCTTCGGCGTCACCGCACCCGATGCGATGAAAGAGTGGAGCGCGCGGTTCGTGGCAGACATCGGCGGAACACCGCTGTTCGTTCCCGAAGAGGAACGCGTTCGCTACCACGCGGCGCTCTCGACGGCGTCGAACTTCGCCGTCGCGCTCGCGGGAGACTCCGCGGATCTGCTCGGCGGCTACGAGACGCTGATCCCCTTGTTGCGCGCAACGGTCGAGAACATCGCGCAGTTGGGTCCCGACGCTGCACTCACCGGCCCGATCGTGCGCGGCGACGCGGGAACCGTGTCTGCGCATCTGCGCGCGCTTCCGGCGCACCTGTTGGAGTCGTACGTAGCGAACGCGCGCAGGACGCTTGCGCGCGCGGTCGCGTCGGGCCGTCTCGACGAAGCGGCGGCTGCTCGCGTCGCGGAGGCGCTGGAAGAGGCGATGGTCCGATGAGGCTGCTCACGAGGATCTCCGACGTGCAGCGCGCGCTCGACAAGGAGCGCGAAGCCGGACGTCGGGTCGGCTTCGTTCCGACGATGGGATTCCTTCACGAGGGGCACGCGAGCTTGATGAGGCGCGCGCGCGCGGAGAACGACGTCGTTGCAGTCAGCATCTTCGTGAACCCACTGCAGTTCGCTGCGAACGAAGACCTCGAAGCGTACCCGCGCGACCTCGACAGCGATCTTTCACTCTGCGAAAGCGAAGGCGTCGACATCGTCTTCCATCCAAACGTCGGCGAGATGTATCCGGAACCGAATCCCTTCACGGTCACGGTCGGCGAGGTCGGCAGCAAGCTGTGCGGCCGCACGCGTCCCGGCCACTTCGACGGCGTCGCCACCGTCGTCGCCAAGCTCTTCAACATCGCGGGACCCTGCCGGGCGTATTTCGGCCGCAAGGACGCGCAGCAGCTCGTCATCATCGAGCGGCTTGCGCGCGCACTGAACTTCCCCGTCAGCGCTCGACGAAGCGGCGGCTTCGATCGGGACCGGAGAGAGGGATGCTCGGCGGATAGGAAACCTGATGGGATCGCGGATATCCTCCGAGCCGCTCGCGAAGCTCGATTACGCGGCGGTCGTCGACGCCGAGACGTTGGAGGACCTCGACCGGCTCGACCGGCCGGCTCTTCTCGCGGTCGCGGCGTGGGTAGGCAAGGCACGACTGATCGACAACACGACGGTGACCCCGGAGGGGCACCGAGCGAAGGGAGCTCCTAGATGTTTCGCATCATGATGAAGTCCAAGATCCACCGCGCGACCGTGACCGAAGCGAACGTCGACTACGTCGGCTCGGTCACGATCGATTCCGATCTGATGAAGGCGGCCGACATCCTTCCGCACGAGAAGGTTCAGATCGCCGACATCACGAACGGCGCGCGCCTGGAGACGTATGCCATCGAGGGGCCCGCAGGCTCCGGCGTCGTCTGCCTCAACGGGGCAGCCGCGCGCCTCGTCCGCGAGGGCGACACGATCATCATCATCAGCTACGCGCAGATGACCGACGAAGAAGCGCGCTCGTACAAGCCGACCGTCGTCTTCGTGGACGCGATGAACCGCGTGACGCAGATCGGCACAGAGGTACACGCCGAGACGGGCGTGTAGCACCCGCGGTGGGGATCGACCCGGCCGCACTCCACGATATCGTTCGGCGCGCGCTCGACGAAGACCGCGCTTTCGACGACATCACAACGAACGCGATCGTGCCGGCAGATGCGCGCGGGACCGCACGTCTCATCGCCCGCGAGCGATGCGTGGTCGCCGGCCTCGATGCCTTCGAGGACTGCTTCACAGAATTGGATCAAGCCGTAGTCGTGAAACGTCTCGTTCTCGACGGCGAAGAGGCGCGAGAGGGAGTCACGGTTGCGAGGGTCTCCGGATCGCTTCGTGCGATCCTGTCGGCCGAGAGAACCGCGCTGAATTTCGTGCAGCGGTTGAGTGGGATCGCGACGCTGACCCGCAGGTTCGTCGAGGTAGCGGAGGCGGCTGGTGACTCGAACCTGCGAGCTCCGGCAGTGCGAATCAAAGACACGCGGAAGACGACGCCGCTCCTCCGCGATCTCGAGAAGGCTGCCGTGGTCGCGGGGGGAGGAACCAATCACCGCCGAGATCTCGGTGCCGCTTACCTGATCAAGGACAACCACATCGCAGTCGCCGGCAGTCTCACCGAGGCGGTTCACCGCGCTTACGACGCCGAGCGCGGCAAGCACAAGGGTATCCAGCACTTCGAAGTCGAGTGCGAAACGCTCGAAGACGTGCGCGCAGCCCTCGATGCCGGAGCCGAGGAGTTGCTCCTCGACAATATGGATATCGAGACGCTCGCGAAGGCGGTTCGGATGGTGAAGGAGCAGGGGGGTCCTCTGACCGAGGCATCCGGCGGCGTCACCCTCGGAAACGTCGCCGATATCGCGAAGACCGGAATCGATTCGATCAGCGTTGGCGCGCTCACTCACTCCGCGCGCGCGATCGACTTGAGCCTCGAAGTGGAGGCCGGCTAGATGCTGCTCGCGGTGGACGTCGGCAATACCCAGACGGTGATCGGCATGTTCGAGCGCACGGAGCTGCTGCAGCACTGGCGGCTGGCCACCCGCGGCGATCAGACGGCCGACGAGATCGCCCTGGTGTTCCAAGGGCTGCTCAATCAAGTGGGCTTGTCGTTCGACCGCAACGTCAGCGGCGTCGTGATCAGCAGCGTCGTGCCGCGCGTCACGCAAGCGATGCGCGAGATGACCGAACGCTACTTCCACTTCGCGCCGATCATCGTCGGTCCCGGCGTGAAGACCGGGCTCGCGATTACGACCGACAACCCGAAGGAGGTCGGCGCCGACCGCGTCGTCAACGCGATCGCAGCGTTCACGCGCTACGGCGGCCCCTGCATCGTGATCGACTTCGGAACGGCGACGACGTTCGACGCCGTCAGCGCGAAGGGCGAGTACCTCGGAGGGGCGATCGCGCCGGGTGTTGAGGTCTCGACGAACGCGCTCGTTTCTCACGGCGCGCAGCTCCGCAACATCGAGTTCGTGGAGCCGCGCTCGGTCATCGGCAAGACGACGGTCGAGGCGATCCAGTCCGGCGTGATATACGGGTTCGCGGGACAGATCGACGGTATCGTCGGACGTATGCGCGACGAACTCGGTCCCGGTACGCCGTCGATCGCGACCGGCGGGCTCGCGCCGGTGATCATGCCGTTCACGAAGGCGATCGATCACCACGAGCCCTGGCTCACGCTCGAAGGGTTGCTCCAGATCTATGAGCGGAACACGCTCAGGGACGAAGATTGACCTCATTCGACGAGCTCGAGCGTCAGCGGCTCGAGAAGATCGAGCGCGCGCGCGCGCACGGCGTCGACCCGTACCCGGTGACGTTCGATCGCACGGCGACCGCGCACGAGCTCCACGATCGGTTCGACGCGATCGAGCCGGACACCGACGCCGGCGCGCGCGCAGCGGTCGCCGGGCGGCTCATGCTCAAGCGCGGGCACGGCAAGCTCGCATTCGGCGTGCTCCGGGACGGTACTGGAGACATCCAGCTGATGCTGCAGGTCGACGTCTTGGGGGAGGAGGGCATGGCGGCCTTCGCCGACCTGGACCTGGGCGACTGGATCGGCGCAGAGGGCGAGATCACGAAGACGAAGCGCGCTGAGCTCAGCGTGCGCGCGTCGTCCCTCACGCTGCTCGCGAAAGACATCCGGCCGCTACCCGAGAAATGGCACGGGCTGAAGGACGTGGAGCTGCGCTTCCGCCAGCGCTACCTCGACCTGCTGATGAACGAAGACGCGCGCCGCGTCGCCGTGCTGCGGTCGCGCGCCGTGCAGGCCATCCGCGAGTTCATGATCGCGCGCGGCTTCCTCGAGGTGGAGACGCCCATGCTGCAGGTGCAGCCCGGCGGCGCGCTCGCGAAGCCGTTCGTCACGCACATGCACGCGCTCGATCTCGACCTGTACTTGCGGATCGCCCCCGAGCTGTATCTGAAGCGGCTGATCGTCGGCGGCTTGGAGAAGGTGTTCGAGATCAACCGCAACTTCCGCAACGAGGGCGCCGACGCCACGCACAACCCCGAGTTCACGATGCTCGAGGCGTACGAGGCGTACGGCGACTACTTCACGATGATGGACCTCATGGAGTCTCTGATCTCAGCCGCCGCGCGTGAGGTGCTTGGGACGACGGACCATACGTACCAGGGTCGCGCGATGCCGCTCGGCGGTCCGTTCCGGCGCGCGCGCCTCATCGATCTGGCCTCCGAAGCAATCGGCGAAACGCTCGACCTCGACATGGCAGCCGACAAGGCGCGCGCGATCGCGGAGGCGCACGACGTCCCGACGGACCCCGCGTGGGGAACGGGCAAGGTGGTCGTCGAGATCTACGAGAAGCACGTCGAAGGCAATCTGTTCGAACCAACGTTCGTGATGGACTTCCCGCGCGAGACGTCACCGCTAGCGCGCGCGCATCGCGACGACCCGCGGTTCACCGAGCACTTCGACCTCGTGATCGCCGGGATGGAGATCGGTCCCGCCTACAGCGAGCTGAACGACCCGATCGACCAGCGCGCGCGCTTCGAGGCGCAGGCCCGGGCCCGCGCGGCCGGCGACGAGGAAGCGATGACGGTGGATGAGGATTTCCTGAGAGCGCTGGAATACGGGATGCCGCCGACGGGTGGGCTGGGGTTCGGGATCGACCGCTTCGCCATGATCCTTGCCGACGTTCCGAGCATCCGTGAGGTCATCCTGTTCCCGCTGATGCGGCCTGAGGGGCAAGAGAAATAGCTGAAAATCCCTGGAAGGGTCACCCGAAAGAGTCGGGCCGGGCCGTTTTCGGCTTCGCGAGTAAATCCCCACCCCGGAAAGCGCCGAATACACAAGTAGAAGGCTGTTCGGCGGAGTAGGATCGGTTCCCGTACGTCGGGCCGCCTTCCCAAAGGCGGCCTTTGCCGTCGAGGAGAAAAGGAGTTGCGTTAGGCGGACGGTCGAACCGGAATGATGGTGCAGCCATCCTACGTTACAGACAGGTCATGACCCATAAGAGTTGACTCAGACCCCGACGGATATAATCCCCGGAAGGGCCGCGTAGAGAAAGGCACGGCGGTGTTCGAACGATTCACAGACCGCGCGCGCAGGGTCGTCGTCCTCGCCCAAGAAGAAGCGCGGATGCTCAACCACAACTACATCGGAACCGAGCACATCCTGCTCGGATTGATCCACGAAGGTGAAGGCGTCGCGGCGAAGGCGCTGGAGTCGCTCGGCATCATGCTGGAGTCGGTGCGCCAGCAGGTCGAGGAGATCATCGGTCAGGGCCAAGTGCCGCCGACCGGTCACATCCCGTTCACGCCGCGCGCGAAGAAGGTTCTCGAGCTGTCCTTGCGCGAAGCGCTGCAGCTCGGTCACAACTACATCGGGACCGAGCACATCTTGCTGGGTCTCATCCGCGAGGGAGAAGGCGTCGCCGCGCAGGTCCTCGTGAAGCTTGGCGCCGACCTGAACAAGGTGCGCGCGCAAGTCATCGCGTTGCTCCAGGGCTACCAGGGTGGCCCGAAGGAGTCGGGCGCCGGCGCGGGTGAGCAGGCACCGACCGGCTCGCTCGTCCTGGATCAGTTCGGCCGCAACCTGACGCAGCTCGCTCGGGAAGGGAAGCTCGACCCGGTCGTCGGCCGTGTCAAGGAGATCGAGCGCGTGATGCAGGTGCTCAGCAGGCGGACCAAGAACAACCCGGTCCTCATCGGCGAGCTCGTCGCCGGCAGCCGCTACCGCGGTGACTTCGAGGAGCGCTTGAAGAAGGTCCTCAAAGAGATCCGCACGCGCGGCGACATCATCCTGTTCATCGACGAGCTGCACACGCTCGTCGGTGCCGGCGCTGCGGAAGGCGCGATCGACGCGGCAAGCATCCTGAAGCCGATGCTCGCGCGCGGTGAGCTCCAGACGATCGGCGCAACAACGCTGGATGAGTACCGCAAGCACCTCGAGAAGGACGCGGCGCTCGAGCGGCGGTTCCAGCCGATCAAGGTCGCCGAGCCGTCGGTGGCGGACACGGTCGAGATCCTGAAGGGCCTCCGCGACCGGTACGAGTCTCACCACCGGATCACGATCACCGACGACGCGATCGTCGCGGCGGCGAACCTCGCCGACCGCTACATCTCGGACCGCTTCTTGCCGGACAAGGCCATCGACCTCATCGACGAGGCCGGCAGCCGCATGCGCATCATGCGCATGACGGTTCCGCCCGACCTCCGCGAGTTCGACGAGTCGATCGCACTGGTTCAGCGCGAGAAGGAATCGGCGATCGAGATCCAGGATTACGAGACGGCCGCGCGCGCCCGCGAGAAGGAGAACAAGCTCCGCACCGACCGCGAGCAGCGTGAGCGTGAGTGGAAGGGCCAGGAGATGGACGTCGTCGCCGAAGTCGGCGAAGAGGAGATCGCCGAGGTCCTCGCGCTCTGGACCGGCATCCCCGTCTACAAGCTGACCGAAGAGGAGACGGCGAAGCTGCTCCGCATGGAAGACGAGTTGCACAAGCGGATCATCAGTCAGAACGACGCGATCCGTTCGGTGAGCCAGGCGATCCGCCGCACGCGCGCGGGGTTGAAAGACCCGAAGCGTCCGAGCGGCTCGTTCATCTTCCTCGGTCCGAGCGGCGTGGGGAAGACCGAGCTCGCCAAGACGCTCGCCGAGTTCCTGTTCGGCGACGAGGACGCGCTGATCCAGCTCGACATGTCCGAGTACATGGAGAAGCACACGGTGAGCCGTCTGATCGGCTCGCCGCCGGGATACGTCGGCTACGAAGAAGGCGGGCAGCTGACCGAGCAGGTCCGCCGCCGCCCGTTCTCGGTCGTGCTCTTCGACGAGATCGAGAAGGCGCACCCCGACGTGTTCAACACGCTCCTGCAGATCCTCGAGGATGGGCGCCTGACCGATGCGCAGGGCCACACGGTCGATTTCAAGAACACCGTGATCATCATGACCTCGAACCTGGGCACGCGGGACCTCGAGAAGAAGAACCTCGGGTTCAGCGTCACCTCGCAGGACATGATGGATTACGACCGGATGCGCGAGAAGGTGATGGAAGAGCTGAAGCACAACTTCCGTCCCGAGTTCCTCAACCGCATAGACGAGGTCATCGTGTTCGCCGCGCTGACGCGGGCCGATGTGAAGCAGATCGTCGACCTGATGATGAAGAGGGTTCAGGACCAGCTGAAGGCGAAGGATATCGAGATCGTCCTCACCGACTCGGCAAAGGACCTCATCGCGGAGAGGGGCTACGACCAGGCCTTAGGCGCGCGGCCGTTGCGGCGCGCGATCCAGCGGATGGTCGAAGACCCGCTGTCCGAGAAGCTGCTGTGGAAGGAGTTCTCCGCGGCGTCGACGATCATCGCCGACGCGCACGATGGGGAGATCGTGTTCGAGGTGGCGCCGACGTCGCCCGACACGCCTCCGCTCGAGCTCGCCGGCAGCGAAAGCTGATCGGTTCGCAAGGCCGAAGAACGGCCGCCCTTCGGGCGGCCGTTCTTGCTTCTTCATCGACCCTTGAGGCGATGCGACGAGGGGTTGGACCTAGGCAGGCAGCCCGAGTGCGTTGCCTTCGTTGATCGCGTAGAACTCGTTCCTGCTGATCTTTCCGGTTGCGCCGTCGACGACGTTCCTCACCGTGTTGACGGAATCGGACTTGAAGACGCACACGCCCCGCTTGCCGTCGGCACTGGGCACAACGATCGGCAGCTCGGTTCCGTCCGGCAGCTCAAGCTTGCCGCTCCAGAACGCCTCCGGGTCCGATACCGCGTGGATCGAGATGACGTACATGGCCACTCCTTTCGCCCCGGCCTCGGCCGTGCGCCGAGTGCCTCACGTAGCCACTCTCATCGCGCGGGCAGGCGGCGTTCAACTGCAAAATCTGCAGTTGCATGCTGCGCGCCGACGCGTAGATACTTCGCACATGAAGGGGTATGGCCAGTTCTGCGCGATCGCACAGGCGGCCGAGGTGCTCACCGAGCGCTGGACGCCGCTCGTGATCCGCGAGCTGGCGCTCACCGGCAGCCGCCGCTTTAACGACATCCAACGAGGAGTCCCGCTGATGTCCTCCTCGCTCCTCAGCAAGCGTCTTCGCCAGCTCGAGCAGGCCGGAATCGTCGAGCGCAGGCAGCGCTCGGACGGCAAGGGCAGCGAGTACCACTTGACTCCCGCGGGGGAGGAGCTCGGGCCGGTCTTCGCTCAAATAGGGATCTGGAGCGAGCGCTGGCTGCGGCGGCCTATCTTCGAGGAGATGCCCGATACCGGGCTGCTCATGTGGTGGGTGCGAACGACCGTCAAGACCGACGCGCTGCCCACCGGGCGCATGGTCATCCATTTCCGCTTTCGGGGAGCTGCTGCGAAATTGAGCAACTTCTGGCTCGTACTTCCTGAGGCCGATCTGTGTCTGAGCGACCCTGGGTTCGGCGTCGACATCACCGTTCGCAGCGATCCGAAGACGCTGACTGCCGTGTGGATGGGAGACCTCGCTCTGGCTGTGGCGCTCAGCAATCGCGACATCGAACTTGAAGGACACCGTGATCTCGTCCGCTCTTTCCCGAAGTGGTTCGGATTGCACCCGTTATTCGCCAGCGTCGACCATCCTTCCAGCCGACCGAGGGTCACCGCTTAGCGAGCGAGCCGGGCTCCCGTTCTCATTCCGCGGGCAACGTCCACTCATTCTCGTAGTCGATGCGCATCGTATGCGGAACCCACGGCAACGAGAAATGTCAAGTTGCGTTGGGACGGTGGGCGAGATTTAGGATTCAAGGGTGGCTATTGCGCGCACAGCTGTGAGAGCGAAAGCGTCGAAGCCGCGTGCCAGATCAAAGCCGGATCTCGCGAAGGTTCACGATCGTGTCCTTGCATGGTTCGAGGAGCACGGCCGCTCCTTCCCGTGGCGCGAACACCGAGACCCGTATCAAACGCTCGTCGCCGAAGTGATGTTGCAGCAGACGCAGACCGGGCGCGTTGCGCCCGCGTACGGGTCGTTCCTCGCGAAGTTCCCGACGGTGAGCAGCCTCGCGCACGCTCCGGCGATGGAGGTCATCCAAGCGTGGAGGGGCCTTGGGTACAACCGCCGCGCGGTCGATCTGCAGCGGTCGGCCCAGGAGATCGAGCACGGATTCGGGGGCATCGTTCCCCCAGACCCGAAAGCCTTGCGCGCACTGCCGGGGATCGGCGAGTACTCGGCCAGCGCCGTGGCCTGCTTCGCGTACGACCGTCAAGTGCCGGTCGTCGACGTGAACGTGAAGCGCGTCCTGTCTCGAACCGTTCGTGGCACCGACGACATCTCGATGGACGAGACGAGACGCATCGCGGCGGACTGGTTGGCGCCAGGCGAGGCCTACAGATGGAACCAGGCGCTGATGGACATCGGCGCGATGATCTGCCGGATCGATTCACCGCTGTGTGCGCAGTGTCCCCTGAAACAGGTCTGCGTGTATCGTGCGCGCGGACTCAACAAGCAGCCT